>CAIQMJ010000727.1 GCA_903872875.1 uncultured Variovorax sp. | reverse complement strand
CCGCCACCAGCGCCCGCACGGTGCGCGACACGATGCCCATCGGGATGAAGGACATCGTCAGCGCGGGCAGGATCAGGTACTTGACGTGCTCCGCGTCCCACTTCCACAGGCCCGAGCCGTCGGGGCCCGCGCCGGTGGCGGGCAGCCACATCAGCTTGGCCGAGAAGATGATCACCAGCACCATGCCGAGCCAGTAGTGCGGCAGGCTGACGCCGATGACCGAGATGAAGGAGGCCGCGCGGTCCATCCACGAGTGGCGGAAGTAACCAGCGACGAAGCCGAACAGCGAACCGAAGGCGAAGCCGATCAGCGTGGCCAGCGCCGCCAGCATGAAGGTGTTGCCCACGGCCTTGAAGACCTCCTGCGTCACCGGCCGCGCCGTCGCGATCGAGGTGCCCAGGTCGCCGTGCAGCGCCCGCCACAGCCACGACGCGAACTGCACCGGCCACGGCCTGTCGAAGCCGTACAGCGCCATCATCTGCCGCTGCAGATCGACCGACGCGTCGGCCGGCAGGATCGACACCAGCGGATCGCCCGGTGCGATGTGCACCAGCATGAAGCAGAGAAAGGACACGCCCAGCATGATGGGCAAGGCATAGCCGATGCGGCGCAGTAAATAAGCAATCATGGGGCGGCGCGCTTTTTAATCAGAGGCCGTCTCTGACGAACGGCCTTCATTCCAGAAACACCGCGGAACCGGCTTTGCCGGGCCGCTGGTGTTGCCCCGGAAGGGGGTTGGCGGCTACGCGAAGCGAGCAAGCCTGGGGGAGAGCCAAGTGCTCGCCGCGGAACCGGCTTTGCCGGGCCGCTGGTGTTGCCCCCTGCAAGGGGGTTGGCGAAGCGACACGAAGTGCGCGAAGACTGGGGGTTAGTCCATCTGCATCGTGGCCAGGTCGATGAACCAGCTCTGCGGCTGCACCACGCCCTTGATCTTGGGCGACAGCGCGCGCGGGCCGACGTCATGCGCAACGAAGAGGAAGGGTGCTTCGTCGATGATGCGGGCCTGCAGGGCGGCCAGTGCCACGTCACGTTGTTTTTCGTCGAAGGTGGTGCGGGCCTTGTCGACCAGTGCATCGACCTCGGGGTTGCTGAAGTAGCCCCAGTTGTTCGACACCGGCGGGAAGGCCTTCGTGCTCACGAAGCGGACCATCGCGAAGAACGGGTCCATCGTCGCCGCGCTCACGTTGGTGGCATGCGCGCCGTGTGCGCCCGGATCCTTCGCGCCGAGACGCCAGCTCGAGAACAGCGTGTTCCATTCGACCACGTCGAATTCCACGTCGAAGAAGCATTCCTTCAGGCTCTGCTGGATGAACTCGTTCATCGGCAGCGGCTGCATCTGGCCCGAACCCGAGGCCGAGGTCTGCACCTTCACCTTGACCGGCTTGGCGGCCGAATAGCCGGCCTCGGTCATCAGCTTCTTGGCGGCGGCCGGGTCGTACTTGATCTGGAAGGTGGGGTTGCCGCGCCACGGATTGCCGGGCTCGGCCACGCCGGTCGCTTCGACCATCAGGCCGCCGAGCAGTTCCTTGAGCGCCGTGCGGTTCAGGCACAGATTGGCCGCGTAGCGCACCTTCTTGTCGGCGAAGGGCGAATCGGGCAGCAGCGAGAACTGCCACGGCCAGAGATGCGGCTGCAGGTTCGAATACAGCTTGAAGCCGCGTGCCTTGATCGCGTCGAGCGCGTCCGGAGCGGGCGCCTCGATCCAGTCGACCTGGCCCGACATCAGCGCCGCGGTGCGCGAACTGGCTTCAGGCAGCGGCAGCATCACGACGCGGTCGATCTTCGGGCGGCGCTTGGCGTCCCAGTAGTCGGGGTTCTTGACGATCTCGAGCCGTTCGCGCGGCACGAACTTCGAGGCCTTGAACGGGCCGGTGCCCGAGAAGTCGGACGCGAAGGCCGTCCACGCGGCCTTGCTGCGCTCGGCCGGGGCGGTCACGCTGGCGGGCACGGCAGCGAGCTTCTTCTCCCACTGCACCGGCGACGCCATGAACAGGTTGGTCAGGTTGATCGGCAGGAAGGAGTCGGGCTCGGACGTGACGAGCTCGACCGTCAGGTCGTCGATCTTGCGTGCCGTGCGCAGCGTCGGCATGCGCGAGGCGGTCACGCCGATCTGCGCCGGGTCGAACTGCGGCGCGTCCTTGCGCAGCACCTTGTCGACGTTCCACACGACCGCATCGGCATTGAACGGCGAGCCGTCATGGAACTTCACGCCCGGGCGCAGCTTGAACACCCACTTGGTGCGGTCCTTCTCGTCGACCGCCCAGGACACCGCCAGGTCGGGGATCACGACGCTGGCCTTGGTCGACGAGCTCAGGTCCCACTGCGTGAGGCTGTCGTACATCGGGATGCCGGTGAAGCGGTTGCCTTCATAGCCCTGGTCGGGCTGGCCCGAGGTGCGCGGAATGTCGCCGGCGGTCATGGCGATGCGCAGCACCTTCTCCTGTGCCAGGACGGCCGTGCTGGCCAGCGACATCGCCGCGGCGATCAGCAGTGCGCCGGTGCCGGCGCCCAGGCGGCGTGCGGGCAGGGACTTCAACGAATGGATCTTCATGGGGAGGTCGACCTTGGAGAGTTGCGATGTATTCGCCCTCAAGCAAGTGACATGCCAATGAAAATCGCTTTGATAAAATCGATGTTCGATACGAATTTGCGTTTTAACGATAGATGCTGCGCGAAAGCAGTGCACCCGGCGCGTGCTCAGTGCGTGATGGCGCTGGCGATCGCGCGCGCATTCGATGACCATCGGCGCCAGCTTCTTCTGCGCTTCTTCCATGGTCCATCGGCTGGTGGGCGGCGACACGTGGACGGCGCCCAGCGCCGCGCCATGCCGGTCCAGGATCGGTGCGGCAATGCCCATGTCGCCGAGGAACAGCTCTTCGGCATTGGTCGCATAGCCCACGCGCCGGCACTCGTCGATGCGGACCATGATGGCGTCGATGTCCGTCAGCGTGGCCGGCGTGCGCGCGCTGCGTGTGGCGGCCTGCAGCAACGCCAGCACCTGGTCGTCCGGCAGGCTGCTGAGCCAGGCCCGGCCCGAACTCGTGCAGTACATCGGGATGCGCATGCCGACCGGCGTCAGCACCGGGATGAACTTCGACGTCACCAGTTGCGCGACGTAGACCATCTCGTCGCCGACCGGCTCGGTCACGCTGGCGGTCTCGCCGCTCGCGTTCGCCAGCTGCGACAGATACGGGTTGGCGATGCGGATCAGCGCGTTGGCCGCCATGTAGTTGTAGCCCAGCTCGATGGTGCGCGGCAGCAGCTGGAAGCGCCGCGTCTGCGGATGCTTTCCCACGTAGCCCAGCACCTGCAGCGTGTGGACCGTGCGCTGTGCCGAGCCCTTGCTCATCTCGGTGCGCTCGGCCAGCTCGGCCAGCGTCATCGTGCGATGCGCGGCGTCGAAGGCGCGCAGCACGGCCAGGCCCTTTTCGAGCGACTGGTTGAACAGCGGGTCGGGCCTGACGGCCGGTGCGGGCGGAGGCACGGCGGCGCGGCGCGGGGTCTTCGGAGTCGTCTTGCTGGCCATAGCGGATGGATATAGGAGGAAATCGATTATCGATTTTATGAATGCAGCAAGCGGCGTGCCGGCCGGTGATGCGCCAAGCCGCCGATCGCCAGTGTTTCCGGCAACCTACCGTCGCGCACGGAGGCCGACGACAATTCCCGCCATGACACGAACCGACGACTCCCTGACCCTGATCCGCCCCGACGACTGGCATCTGCACGTGCGCGACGGCGCCGCGCTGCAGGCGGTGGTGCCGCATTCCGCCCGCCAGGTCGGCCGCGCGCTGATCATGCCGAACCTGCGCCCGCCGGTCACGACCGCCGAACAGGCACTCGCCTATCGCGACCGCATCCTGGCCGCGATGCCCGCCGAACGCAGCTTCGAGCCCGTGATGTCGCTCTACCTGACCGACAAGCTGCCGCCCGACGAGATCGCCCGCGCCGCCGACGCCGGCGTGCGCGCACTGAAGCTCTACCCGGCCGGTGCGACCACCAACAGCGACGCTGGCGTGACCGACCTGCGCAACACCTACAAGACACTCGAGGCGATGCAGAAGCACGGCCTGCTGCTGCTGGTGCACGGCGAAGTGACCGACCCGAGTGTCGACCTGTTCGACCGCGAGGCCGTCTTCATCGACCGCGTGATGATCCCGCTGCGGCGCGACCTGCCCGAACTCAAGATCGTGTTCGAGCACCTGACGACGAAGGAAGGCGCGCAGTACGTGCGCGACGCCGGCAGCTTCACTGCGGCCACCATCACGGCGCATCACCTGCTCTACAACCGCAACGCGATCTTCACCGGCGGCATTCGCCCGCATTACTACTGCCTGCCGGTGCTCAAGCGTGAAACGCACCGCGTGGCACTGGTCGAGGCCGCGACCAGCGGCAGCGACCGCTTCTTCGCCGGCACCGACAGCGCGCCGCATGCCGCCCACCTGAAGGAACACGCGCTCGGCTGTGCGGGCTGCTACACCGCGATGACCGCGATCGAGCTCTATGCCGAAGCCTTCGACAACGCCGGCGCGCTCGACAGGCTCGAAGGCTTCGTCAGCCTGCACGGCGCCGATTTCTACGGCCTGCCGCACAACACCGACACCGTCACGCTGAAGCGCGAGACCTGGACCGTGCCCGAAACCGTGCCCTACGGCGAGGCCACGCTCAAGCCGCTGCGCGGCGGTGAGACGCTGAACTGGAAGCTCGCATGAGCGCCGCGCCGGGCCGCCCCAGCCAAGCTCGCACCGGAGACGAAGCCGAAGGCACAACCGTGAACCCGGCCGGCACGGTCGCCGCGGCGCGCCGCGTGATGCTGCTGATCGACGCCGACAACGTCTCGGCCGACGTCATGGAGCAGGCCGTGCAGCGCACGCTGGCCGAATACGGCGCCGTGCACGTGCGCCGCGCCTACGGCAATGCCGAGACGGCGCTGAAGCACCAGGCGCTGTTCAAGCGACTGTCGGTGCGGCCGATGGTCAATCTGTCGGCCGGCAAGAACAGCACCGACATCGCGCTCGCGGTCGACGCGATGGACCTCGCCATCGCCGAGCGGCCCGACGTCGCCGTGCTGGTGTCGTCCGATTCGGACTTCGCGCCGCTCGTGATCCGGCTGCGCGAAAAAGGCTGCCGCGTGTGCGGCATCGGCCAGCAGGGCAAGACCGGCGAGGAGACGATGGCGGTGTATGACGCGTTCGTCGATCTGGCGCACCAGGGCCCGGCGGCGCGCGCGGCTTCCAGGCCGGTGCAGGCTGCCGCGTCGGCGCCCGTCGCAGTGACCATGGCGGCCGTCGCCGTGCCGGCGGTCGAGCCTTCGAGCGATCTGCCGCAGCCCGCCCGCAAGGTCGCGGCACGGACGAAAGCGGCCTCACCCGCGCGCGCCAAGGCCGTCGCCGCTCCGACGGCCGCGCCTGCCGCCAAGCCCTCGGCACCGACGCGGAAGACCGCTCGCAAGACATCCGCGGCCCGCGCCAGGCCGGCACCGCAGACCTCCGAAGCGGCCGAGTTCATCCTCCAGGCCGTGCCTGCGCTGCGTACCGGCGCGGAGGTTCCGCTGAACGACGCGGCGCAGGCGCTGCGTGCCGCCGGGCTGCTCGGCAAGCACGGCAGCTCGCTCAAGCTCTTCGACAAGCTCACCGCCGAATTCGCGGTGCTGCAGCATCCGGACCGCATCCGCTGGACGGACGCGCCCCAGCCTTGACGGCGTTGCCGGTCTCGAGCCTGGCGGCCATCGACTGGTCGCGGCCCTGGCTGGCACGCCATGCTGCGGTCGGCGCGCCGGTCGCGCAACGCGCAGCGGCCGATGCAACGCACGGCGCGACCGCCGCCGCGTTGCAGGCATCCGTTCGCGGCGCGGCGGCTGACGCCGTCCGCTTCGTACCGCAGGACCGGTTGCCCGACGGCGAGCCCTACGAGTCGTACATCTTCCGCACCCGCGAGGTGCCGACGCGCGACAACCTGCACGACTTCTTCAACGGCCTGATCTGGCTGCACTGTCCCGCCGCGAAGCGCCAGCTCAACCGGCTGCAGGCCGGCGAGATCGCACGGGCCGGCGTCGGTGCCACCCGCGGCCCGCTGCGCGACGCGCTCACGCTGTTCGACGAGAACGGTGCGCTGCTCGATGCACCGCCCGCGCTGTGGGACGCATTGATCGCCCGCGACTGGCCGCGGCTGTTCGTGACGGAGCGCGCGCTGTGGGCACAGGCGCGCCTCTGGGTCTTCGGCCACGCGCTGCTGGAGAAACTGGTGCTGCCGCGCAAGGCAGCGACGGCGCATGTGCTGCGGCGCCAGTTGCCGATCGGCCGTGAAGGCGGAGTCGGGGACACCGATCTCAGGCTCGCCGAGGCGCTTGCGCCGGCGTGGCTGGCCGGCAAGCCCTTTGCCCCGCTGCCAGTGCTGGGCATCCCGGGGTGGTGCGCCGAAAACGAGAACTTTTCCTTCTATGATGACCCGGACGTATTTCGTCCGCGCGGCACCCCCAGAACAACCGACAACAGCAGGGTGCGGCGCCACGATCCAGCTTGAAGCGGGCCGGCCGGCCCCCAAATGGACGTCAGCTTCCTCACGGAGAAATCAACCTTGAAACGCATTCTTCTGTTCGTTCTGACCAACGTCATGGTCGTGGCGGTACTCGGCATCGTCGCGAGTCTGCTCGGCGTCAACCGCTTCCTCACCGCGAACGGGCTCAACCTCACGGCACTGCTCGGCTTCGCGCTGATCATGGGCTTCGGCGGCGCCTTCATCTCGCTGCTGATCAGCAAGCCGATGGCCAAGTGGACCGCCGGCCTGCACATGATCGACAACCCGCAGACGCCCGACGAAGCCTGGATCGTCGGCACCGTGCGCAAGTTCGCAGACAAGGCCGGCATCGGCATGCCCGAGGTCGCGATCTTCGAGGGCGAGCCCAATGCCTTCGCCACCGGCGCATTCAAGAACTCGTCGCTGGTCGCGGTGTCGACCGGTCTGCTGCAGAACATGACGCGCGAAGAGGTCGAGGCCGTGATCGGCCACGAGGTCGCGCACGTCGCCAATGGCGACATGGTCACGATGGCGCTGATCCAGGGCGTGATGAACACCTTCGTGGTGTTCCTGTCGCGCGTGATCGGCTATGCGGTCGACAGCTTCCTGCGCCGCGGCGACGACCGCAGCTCGGGCCCCGGCATCGGCTACTACGTGAGCACGATCGTGCTGGACATCGTGCTGGGCTTCGCCGCCGCGATCGTCGTGGCCTGGTTCTCGCGCCAGCGCGAGTTCCGCGCCGACGCCGGTGCCGCGCAGCTCATGGGCCGCAAGCAGCCGATGATGAGCGCGCTGGCCCGCCTGGGCGGCCTGCCGGCCGGCGAACTGCCGAAGGCGGTCGAGGCGATGGGCATCACCGGCAAGATGGGCAAGCTGTTCGCGACCCATCCGCCGATCGAGGAACGCATCGCGGCGCTGCAGAACGCACGCGGCTGATCCATTCTTCCGCCCATGAAAAAGCCGGCCTCGCGCCGGCTTTTTCAATGGTGATGGCGATCTGGCGCCAGCGTCGTCAGGCGGTTGCCGTGTCGTCGGGCTTGGTCGCTTCGACTGCGGGCGCGGAAGCATTCGTCACGTCGACCGGCGAGGCCGCCGGTGCCTCGGCCGTAGCGGCTTCGGCCGAGGGCACGTCCGCTTCTGCCTCTGCCTCCGCTTCCGCCGCGGCCTGCGCCGCGACTTCGGCGGCCGCCGCAGCCTCCGCCGCAGCCAGTGCATGCTGGCGATCGATGCGGGCCCGGGCCAGCGTGGTGGCCACTTCCTTCGGCTCCATGCCGTACATGTCGGCGAATTCGGTCTCGGTCTTGCCGCTGGCCTCGAAGGCGCGCATCAGCGCCTCGCGCTTCGCGGCCTGGCGGCCGAGTTCGGCCAACGCGTCGTCGAGCGCGGCGGTGGCTTCGGCATCGCGCGAACGCACGCGCGCCGCATAGGCCTCGCGCCCGATGCCGGAGGCCTCGATCGCCGCGATGATCCGCTTGTGCAGTTGGGGACGCAGGTCGTCCTTGGTGCGCACCTGGCGGCGGCGGAACACTTCCATGATGGCGTGGTGCACATGCTCCGGCGCCACCGGCTCGACCGGCTTGCCGTCGAGGTCGTGGCGCTGCAGACCGGCGGCCACGCTTTCTAGATAGCGTGTCGAACGCGCGTGCTGGCCCATGGCGATCTTGAGTTCCTCGCGCGGCAGCACGTCCGGATGGCGCGCGGCCAGGTCTTCGAACACGCCGAGCTTCAGCGGCAGGAAGCGCGCGCCGAACAGGTTCGGGTACAGCTCGAACAGGCGCTCGAGCAGGGGATTGACCTTGCGCTGCGGTGCGGCCTGCTGCGGCTTCTGCCCGGCCTGCGCCTGCGGCGGTTGCCCCGGCCGGTTCTGCTGCGATTGCGCCTGGGCGCCGCCGCCGCCACCCTTGCCGCGCCGATTGCGCGGGCGGCGGTCCTGGCGTGCAGCCGCCGGCGCCTCGTTGGCGTCGGTCGCGGCTGCGGTGGTGTCGGTGGTTTCGGTCATCGGATGCTCTGGAGAGTTCGCCGGCCGGACATCGTTCAAGTCCGCTCGGCGGGGTGGAAAGGGGGAAGTCGCGCGGCACGGAACCGCGCGCGACGGGGCTATTTTCCGGGATCAGCGGGGCCGGAACATGCGGAAGCGGCTTTCGGGCGTGATCTCGAAGTAGTCGGCCGGGCCGCCACCGCGCAGGATCGGCTGCGCCGCTGCGGTGTCGTAGATCCCGTCCTTCAGCAGATGGCGCGCGATGTGCACGCCGACCACCTCGCCCAGCACCAGCCAGGTCTCGACGGCACTGCCGTCTGCGCCCTGCAACTGCACGATCTGGGTGAGCTTGCACTCGAACGACACCGGGCTCTCGGCCACGCGCGGCACCGCGATGACGCGCGACGCCACCGGCGTGAGCCCGGCCAGCGCGAACTCGTCGACCTCGGGCGGCACTGCAGCGCAGGTCTGGTTCATCTGCTCTGCGAGCGGGCGCGTTGCCAGGTTCCAGCCGAACTCACCGGTCGCGCGGATGTTGTGCAGGCTGTCCTTGGCGCCGATGCTCGCGAAACCGACGATCGGCGGCGTGTAGTTGAAACCGTTGAAGAAGCTGTAGGGCGCCAGGTTGAGCCGGCCCTCGCCGTCCTGCGACGAGACCCAGCCGATCGGGCGCGGCCCGACCATCGCATTGAACGGATCGTGCGGCAGGCCATGGCCCAGCGCCGGTTGGTAGAAGTGGAAGTCGTCGGCCATGTTTTCTCCCTGTGTTGTCGCTCGTCGTGTTCCGGGTGTTTCGATACGTTTCAGTGCGGTCTCAGTGCGCGATGGCGCGCGCCACCGCTTCGGCGACCTTGATGCCGTCGACGCCCGCCGACAGGATGCCGCCGGCGTAGCTCGCGCCTTCGCCGGCCGGGTACAGGCCGCGCACGTTGAGGCTCTGGAAGTCCTCGCCGCGCGTGATCTTGATCGGCGACGAGGTGCGCGTCTCGACGCCGGTCAGCACCGCGTCGTGCGTGTCGAAGCCCTTGATCTTGCGACCGAAGGCCGGAAAGGCCTCGCGCATCGCCTCGATCGCATAGGCCGGCAGTGCCTGGTGCAGGTCGGTCGGCGTGACGCCCGGCTTGTACGACGGCACGATGCTGCCGAGCGCGGTCGACGGCGTGCCGGCGATGAAGTCGCCGACCAGTTGGCCCGGCGCGCGGTAGTCGCTGCCGCCGAGCACGAAGGCCTTCGATTCGAGTTCGCGCTGCAGCACCATGCCGGCCAGCGGCGAGCCGGGCTGGCCACTCGATCCCCCGTCTTCCCAGCCCGGATAGTCCTTCGGCTCGATGCCGACCACGATGCCCGCATTGGCGTTGCGTTCGTTGCGCGAATACTGGCTCATGCCGTTCGTGACGACGCGTCCCGGTTCGCTCGTTGCCGCGACCACGGTGCCGCCCGGGCACATGCAGAAGCTGTAGACCGAGCGGCCATTGCTCGCGTGGTGCACCAGCTTGTAGTCGGCCGCGCCGAGCAGCGGATGGCCGGCGTGGCGGCCCCAGCGCGCGCGGTCGATCAGGCCCTGCGGATGCTCCACCCGGAAGCCGATCGAGAAGGGCTTGGCCTCGATGTGCACGCCGCGCGCGTGCAGCATCTCGAAGGTGTCGCGCGAGCTGTGGCCCAGCGCCATCACGACATGGTCGCAGCGCATCTCGCTCGACGTGCCGGTCTGCTGGTCGAGCACGGTCAGGCCACGCAGGTGGCCGTCCTCGATGTGCACGTCGGTCACGCGCTGCTCGAAGCGGATCTCGCCGCCCAGCGCCACGATCTGCTCGCGGATGTTCTCCACCACCTTCACCAGCTTGAAGGTGCCGATGTGCGGGCGCGCCACGTACAGGATTTCTTCCGGGGCACCGGCCTGCACAAATTCTTCCATCACCTTGCGGCCCAGGTGGCGCGGGTCCTTGATCTGGCTGTACAGCTTGCCATCCGAAAACGTGCCCGCACCGCCTTCGCCGAACTGCACGTTCGACTCGGGGTTGAGCACCTTCTTGCGCCACAGGCCCCAGGTGTCCTTGGTGCGTTCACGCACCGTCTTGCCGCGCTCCAGCACGATGGGCTTGAAACCCATCTGGGCCAGCACCAGGGCCGCAAAAATGCCGCAGGGCCCAAAGCCCACGACCACTGGGCGCTCATTGGCCTGGCTGGGGAAGCCTTCCGGCGCATGGCCGGGCGGGTGCCACACCATGTCTGGCGTGGGCAGGATGTGCGGGTGCTGGGCATGCCGGGCCAGCAAGGCGGCCTCGGCGCTGGCGTCCTGCAGCGTCAGGTCGACGATGTACACCGTCAGCAGCTCGGGCTTGCGGGCATCGAAGCTGCGCTTGTGCACATGCAGCGTGGCAATGTCGGCGGGGGCGATGCCCAGCATCT
>CAIQMJ010000726.1 GCA_903872875.1 uncultured Variovorax sp. | reverse complement strand
TGACTGTGGGTCCTGGATTGACAAGGGAAGAATGCTCAGCGCGCGCCGATGTCCGCGAAGACGGTGTCGGCCTCGATCTGCGCGACGTCGGACGGCCGCGGGAAGGGCGCGGGTGCGGGTTCGCCGACCACGCGCGGCCGGCCGATCGCCGCGAAGAAATCCTCCAGTCCGCCGGGCATGAAGAACCAGACCCACTTGAGGTCGGTGTCGCCGTCGTTGATGAAGGTGTGCTGCACGTTGTGGCCCAGGTACACCGTGGAGCCCCGCGCCATGCGGTGGCTCTGGCCGTCGAGTTCGGCGATGCCGGTGCCTTCGAGAACGTAGAAGACCTCTTCCGCGGCGTCATGGGCATGCAGCCGCACGCGGCCACCCGGCGGCAGCGTCTGCGTGCCGGTCGAGAAGCGCTGCACGGTGCGCACCGTCTTCGGCGAAAGGATGCACTCCACGCTGCCGTTGGCCGGCACGGGCTGCCAGAAGGTGGTGGCGGTGCCGTCGGGGATCACGGCGGCGTCGCCCTTGGGGTCGTTGAAGGAAAGCGGTGCGGGGTTCATGGTTGTCCTCGTGAGGTTCAGGAAGAAGCAAGGGATGCCGTCGTGGTGCATGCCGACAGCAGCGTGCGCGGCCGCCGGGTGTATTCACCCGGCGCGTGGATCATGGGCAGCGCCTCGCGCGGGTGGGTGGATCGGGCTCACCAGGCGGTGTAGCCGCCGTCCACGGTGAACATTGCGCCGGTGGCGAAGCGCGAGTCCTCCGACGCGAGGAACAGCACCATCTTCGCGATGTCGATCGGCTCGCCCATTTTGTTGAGCGGCGAACGCGCTTCGAGCCCGCGCTTGAAAGCCGCCGCGTCGGGCACCTGTTCGAACATGCGGTCGTAGTAGCTCGATGCGATCACGCCGGGCGCCACGCTGTTCACGCGGATGCCGTCGGGCGCGTGGTCGAGCGCCATCGCGCGCGTCAATGCGGCCACGCCGCCCTTGGCCGCGACGTAGGCGGCGCGGTCCCGGATCCCGACCACCGAGATGGTCGACGCCATGTTCACGATCGCGCTGCTGCCGCGTGCGCGCAGGTGCGGAATGGCGTACTTCGAGCACAGGAAGACGCCCTTCAGGTCGACCGCCATCAGGTCGTCCCAGGTTTCCTCGGTGAGCGTCTCCACCGTGCCGAGGCAGCCGAAGCCGGCGTTGTTGACCAGCACGTCGAGACCGCCGAAACGCGACACGCACAGGTCGACCATCGCCTGCACCTCTGCGGCCTTCGACACGTCGGCGGTGCACGGATGGGCGTTGTCGCCGAGCGCGGCAGCCACGCTGGCGGCCAATGCGGCGTCGCGGTCGGCGACCAGCACCTTGGCGCCGTCCTTGATGAAGAGTTCGGCGGTCGCGGCGCCGATGCCGGCACCGGCACCGGTGATCAGCGCGACCTTGTTGGCGAGTTTCATGGGGGTCCTGTCAGGAAAGGGATTGCGGATGGAAGTAGCTCGCCAGCGTCGCTTCGATGCTGAGCGCGGCGAGCCAGGAGGATTTGGGGTTGTCGGGCAGCGGCGCGTTCTGCAGCCTCAGCTGCAGCGCGCCGAAGGCGCCTTGCGCATCGAGCTCGTGCACGTTGGCCGTCACGCCGGGGTCGGCCATCAGGCGCACCGCGGTGCGTTCGAAGCCGATGCCGGCCAGCGCGACCGCTGCGGTCACGTTCGCGTTCCTGGGATAGTCACGCGCCGCGTCGGCGGCGCAGCCGTCGAAGATCACGGTCGGCTCCGTGATCGCGCCCAGGTCGACGCGCTGCTCCGCCGGCGTGCCGCGCCACGCTTGCGGCGGCTTGCGGCCGGTGTAGCGCACGCTGTCGAGCCCGGCCTGGCGTGCGGCGCGCAGCGCATCGAGGCCGCCGATCGCCCCCGACACCACCAGCGGCCGGGCGCCGCCCGCGCATGCCGCGGCCTCGATGTCGGCGCGCAGAGCGGCGTCGCCCAGCGCACCGACCGAGGCGATCACCACATCGATGCCGGCACGCAGCAGCGGCGGCAGCACTTCGGCGACCACCGCATGGCCGGCGCATTCGATCGCGAGCCGCGGCTGCCAGGCGGCCAGGGCCTGGACGTCGGTGAAGATGGGCAGACCGCTGTCCCGCCGCAGCCGTTCGGCGGAAGACGGTCGGGCGAACAGTGCGATCTCCGCGCCGGGCATCAGCCGGTCGCGCAGCGTTGCCTGTACGCGCTGGCCGATCGCGCCCCAGCCCAGCAGCGCGATGCGTGGAAGTGCGAGCGGCTCAGTCATGGTTCGTGGCAAGGAAGGGCCGCAGCGCGGCCACATAGTCCGCCGGCC
>CAIQMJ010000725.1 GCA_903872875.1 uncultured Variovorax sp. | reverse complement strand
GGGTCGCCGCTCGGGCGCACCGGCGGCTTCTCGCGGTTGTTCAGCGGCAGGTAGTTGTAGAGGCGGCGCAGCATCATCAGCGCCTCGACGTCATTCTCGAAAGCCATGTCGGCGACGCCGCTCTTGGTCGTGTGCGTGAGGGCGCCACCGAGCTCTTCGGCCGTCACGTCCTCGTGCGTCACTGTCTTCACGACTTCGGGGCCGGTCACGAACATGTATGAGCTGTCGCGCACCATGAAGATGAAGTCGGTCATGGCCGGCGAATACACCGCGCCGCCCGCGCACGGGCCCATGATCATGCTGATCTGCGGTACCACGCCCGAGGCCATCACGTTGCGCTGGAACACGTCGGCATAGCCACCGAGCGAAGCCACGCCTTCCTGGATCCGGGCACCGCCCGAATCGTTCAGGCCGATCACCGGTGCGCCGACCTTCATCGCCTGGTCCATCACCTTGCAGATCTTCTCGGCATGGGCTTCGGAGAGTGCGCCGCCAAAGACCGTGAAGTCCTGGCTGAAGATGAAGACCAGCCGGCCGTTGATCATTCCGTAGCCGGTGACCACGCCGTCGCCCGGGATCTTCTGCTCGGCCATGCCGAAGTCGGTCGAGCGGTGCTCGACGAACATGTCCCACTCCTCGAAGGTGTTGTCGTCGAGCAGCAGCTCGATGCGCTCGCGCGCCGTCAGCTTGCCCTTCTTGTGTTGCGCGTCGATGCGCTTCTGTCCACCGCCAAGCCGGGCCTGGGCACGGCGCTTTTCGAGTTGTTCGAGGATTTCTTTCATGGCATTCAGTCGGGAAGATGAATCGGAAGGCTGGCTTGTCTCAAGGTTCTTCAAGGAAGGCCGGCGCTAGGCGCCCGCCATTTGTGCAGCGAGCAAATTGCGCGCGGCGGTCGATGCGGGCAGCCGGCCGGTCGCGACCTGCGCGATCGTGTCCGGCAGCAGCGCCCGTACCTGGGGATGCTGGCGAAAGGCCTGCTTCAGCCCCGCGTCGATGCGCTCCCACATCCAGGAGAGCGCCTGCTTCTCACGGCGCGTCGCGAGCCGGCCATTGGCCAGTTGCAGCGATCTGAACTGCGTGACTGCGGCCCAGAACGCGTCCACGCCAGTACCGACCAGCGCGCTCAGCTGCATCACCTGCGGCAGCCAGAAGCGGATTTCGGCCTCTGGCGATCCGGGCACGGCATGCGCGACCTGCATCGCGTGGGCGTGTGCCGGATTGCCGTGGTGGCCGAACAGCCGCAGTGCCGAGGTGATCTGCGCCTGCGCACGCGTCGCCGCATCGCGGTCGATGTCGGCCTTGTTGATGACGACCAGGTCGGCGATCTCCATCACGCCCTTCTTGATCGCCTGCAGATCGTCGCCGGCATTGGGCAGCTGCATCAGCACGAACATGTCGGTCATGCCTGCAACCGCCGTTTCGCTCTGGCCGACGCCGACGGTCTCGATGATCACGACGTCGTAGCCCGCGGCCTCGCAGACCAGCATCGCCTCGCGCGTCTTCTCGGCCACGCCGCCGAGCGTGCCCGACGACGGGCTCGGCCGGATATAGGCCTGCTCGTGCACCGACAACCGCTCCATGCGCGTCTTGTCGCCAAGGATCGAGCCGCCGGAGACGGTCGACGACGGATCGATGGTGAGCACCGCCACGCGATGCCCCTGCGCGATCAGGAAGAGCCCGAGCGTCTCGATGAAGGTCGACTTGCCGACGCCGGGCACGCCCGAGATGCCGAGGCGGAAGGACTTGCCCGTGTGCGGCAGCAGCGCCGTCAGCAGTTCGTCGGCCTGCGCACGATGGTCGGCGCGGGTCGACTCGAGCAGCGTGATCGCCTTGGCGATCGCGCGACGCTGCTGCGGGCCCTGGGCCGCGAGCAGCCCGTCCGCGGTGACGGGGCGTTGAACCACCGCCATGGTCAGGCTGCGACGGCGGCGCGGATCTGTTCCAGCACGTCCTTGGCACTCGCCGGGATCGGTGTGCCGGGGCCGTAGATACCCTTCACGCCCGCCTCGTACAGCATCTCGTAGTCGCCGCGCGGGATCACTCCACCGACGAACACGATGATGTCGTCGGCGCCCTGCTTCTTGAGCTCTTCGATGATCGCGGGCACCAGCGTCTTGTGGCCGGCCGCGAGCGTGCTCACACCGACGGCATGCACGTCGTTCTCGATGGCCTGGCGCGCGCACTCTTCCGGCGTCTGGAACAGCGGCCCCATGTCGACGTCGAAGCCGAGATCGGCGAAGGCGGTCGCGACGACCTTCGCACCGCGGTCGTGACCGTCCTGCCCAAGCTTGGAGATCATCACGCGCGGTCGCCGCCCCTGCTCTTCGGCGAAGGCGGCGATCTCGTGCTGCAGCGCTTCCCAGCCTTCGGCCGAATCGTAGGCGGCCGCGTAGACGCCGGTCACCTTCTGCGTGTCGGCACGATGGCGGCCGTAGATCTTTTCCAGCGCGTCGCTGATCTCGCCGACCGTGGCGCGCAGCCGCACCGCGTCGATGCTCAGCGCGAGCAGATTGCCCTCGCCGCTCTCGGCGGCCGCGGTCAGCGCATCGAGTGCCTGCTGTACAGCGGCCGAGTCGCGTTTCTCGCGGATCGCCTTCAGCTTGGCGATCTGGCTGTCGCGCACCTTGACGTTGTCGATCGACAGGCTGTCGATCGCATCCTCGGTCTTCAACTTGTACTTGTTGACGCCGACGATCACGTCCTTGCCGGAGTCGATGCGCGCCTGCTTGTCGGCCGCGGCCGCCTCGATCTTGAGCTTGGCCCAGCCGCTGTCGACCGCCTTGGTCATGCCGCCCATCGCCTCGACTTCCTCGATGATGGTCCAGGCAGCATCGGCCATGTCCTGCGTGAGCTTCTCCATCATGTAGCTGCCGGCCCACGGGTCGATCACGTTCGTGATGTGAGTCTCTTCCTGGATGATCAGCTGCGTGTTGCGCGCGATGCGCGAGCTGAACTCGGTCGGCAGCGCAATGGCTTCGTCGAGCGCGTTGGTGTGCAGGCTCTGCGTGCCGCCGAACACCGCGGCCATCGCCTCGATGGTCGTGCGAACGACGTTGTTGTACGGGTCCTGCTCGGTCAGCGACCAGCCCGAGGTCTGGCAGTGCGTGCGCAGCATCAGGCTCTTGGCGGTCTTCGGGTTGAACTCCTTCATGATCCGGCACCACAGCAGGCGCGCGGCACGCATCTTGGCGACTTCGAGGTAGAAGTTCATGCCAATGGCCCAGAAGAAGCTCAGTCGGCCGGCGAAGTCGTCGACGTTCAGGCCCTTCGACAACGCCG
>CAIQMJ010000724.1 GCA_903872875.1 uncultured Variovorax sp. | reverse complement strand
GGCAATGTCCGCCAGTTCGACCAGGTAGAGTCCCGCTTCCTCGGTGATGTGCGCAGTGCTGATCTCCCAGCAACGGCTGTAGAAGCCGGTCTCGAAACTCAGGCGCCGTATCACCTCGCGCGCAGTTTCTTCCGAATAGGTATCGCCGACATGAATGGGCTGGCCGAAGTCGTCGCCGGCCACCGCGTACACCACGGCTCGGACAATGCCCTCGGTCTGGCATTGAGCTTCGAGTGCGTCAGGAATTTCCTGGCCTTCGGTGATCAGCGCAAAGTCGCTGCACAGGATGCAGGGGAACTGAGCGACCTGATCGTCAGGAAGATGGGCCTGGCTGGAATGAAGCGGCCGCCACACCGGCGGGCTATCGTCCGCATAGGTGATGCAGAGGGTTCGGACAATGTGCAGGCCCTGGTAGCCGCGGACAAAGGGATTGTTGTCGATGGACATGGGATTTCTCCGGCTAAAGGATAGGCGGAGCCAATCCCCAGCGGGGATTTCGGCCCCGGTGGGTGGATGAAGTGAGAAGCCCGCTCAGAGGGCGCTGTGGGGTGCGGCGTTGGTCAGCAGCCGCTCGGTCAGCCGCAGGCGTAGCGATTCACGGGTACGTTCGTCGTGGATCCCCGCGAGCAGGGCCACCACTTCGAGCGCGAGTCGCGCGGCCGCCGCGTCAAGGTCGCCGGCCTGGAGCGCCTTGCGCAGGTCCTGGCCCAGGTCCATGGCGTGGCTCGAATCGCCGTAGAGCGTGACCTCCCGACTGAGGAAGCAGCCGTGGCCGCCGAACTCGAACAATCGCGGCTTGCTGCAGTGCCAGCAGCCCTCGAACCGGATGGCGGCCAGGTTGTGACCGTCGTCGAAGCACGAGGCGATCAGTAGCAGGACTTCGAGATCTGCGGAGTCGTCAAACGTGTGATGCTCGAGGAGGTTCTGCAGGTCCGTGTTCTCGTCGGCGCCGAAGTGCTTGGCCAACATTTCGAGAACCGGTTCGATCGACAGGTCTTCGTCGTCGGGGACCGGGAGGTCCAGCCGGGCGGCCAGGTCGACCAGGCCATCCAGCACGTCGCTCCACTGCGGATCGTTGGACTCTGAGATTCGGGCGATGTATGCCTCCCCGTTGCCGGGGTAGGACTCGTCCAGATTGAAAGCGCCGAACAGCGCGGTGATGACCGGCGTCACCCGATCGAGAACGAGAACGCCGGTCGCGTCGTGGTAGTTGTTGGCCATGGTGGCTCCTTTGAGATGAAGGCGCGGAGCCACGACCGTGCGGACGAAGGCATCCGCAGGAAAGAACCCGAGACCGCAGCGGCTTCGAGCGTTGAGGGGCAGCGAAGAGTCAGTCGCCGAAATCCGTGGGATCGCCCAGGGCCTTCAGCAGATCGATCAAGCCGCCGTTGGCGAGTTGGTACAGATGGTTGTAGTCGTCGCCGGTGGGCGACTGTTCGAGTCTGTCGAGCCGTGCATCCAGATCGAGAATGCTTCGGCGCACCTTGCGGGCGATCTCCAGCGGGGATGTCGGCTCACCGTTGTCGGCGGGTTCACCGATCGCTGCGAGGACTGTCTTCGGTGACAGCGCCTCATCCTGGGTTTCGTAGACCAATGGCGTTTCGCCGCGGCAGATGGCTTCAGCGGGCGCGTTGCCGATGGAGAACCGCGTCAATTCGTCGTCGTTCGCGTCATCGGTGTCGTAGTCGACGATGACCACGCGCGGCAACGCGAACGGGATGGGCCAGTCCTGGATGATGAAGGCCTGAACCAGGCCGCCCTCGAGGACCACGGCGATGGAGGGAGTTCGGGACATGTGTCGCTCCTGTGGAAGAATGGGAGGAACACGGCCCCGGCAGGGACACGTGTCCCTCGCGGGTTGGATGAAAGACAGTCAGCGGTGGCGAAGCGGGTTCACCAGCCGTTGTAGTTGAGGACCAGATCGGCGATCACCTTGCGGCGTCCCAGATCGAGGCCGCCGAGATCTGACAGACCCTCGAAGCCACAGCGCCTGAGCATCGCAGCACCCTCGCGGGCGTTGTAGAAACTCACCATGGCGGACAGGAACATGCGCTGACCGGAACTCAGGACGCCCAGGGCGTCGTTGACCAACAGC
>CAIQMJ010000723.1 GCA_903872875.1 uncultured Variovorax sp. | reverse complement strand
GGCCTGGTCGCCGACGGCGAGACGCTGGTCGACCGCATCTACCACCTGGACCGCGGATACGACCGCATGGAAGCCAAGCTGCGCGGACTCGGCGCGGACATCGAGCGCGTCTCTGGAGCCAACGCATGATCACACTCGCCTTGTCCAAGGGCCGCATCTTCGAAGAAACGATGCCGTTGCTGGCCGCTGCCGGTATCGAGGTCACCGAAGACCCGGAGAAATCGCGCAAGCTCATTCTCGCCACCACCAACCCCGACGTGCGTGTCGTGCTGGTCCGCGCATCGGACGTGCCAACCTACGTGCAGTATGGCGGCGCCGACCTCGGCGTCACCGGGCTCGATGTCCTGCTGGAGCATGGCAACCAGGGGCTCTACCAGCCGCTGGACCTGCGCATTGCCGCCTGCCGCCTGAGCGTTGCCGTGCGGGCCGACTACGACTACGCCACTGCCGTGCGGCAGGGTTCGCGACTTAAGGTCGCGACCAAGTACGTCGGCCTGGCGCGCGACTTCTTCGCGACCAAGGGCGTCCACGTCGATCTGATCAAGCTCTACGGCAGCATGGAACTCGCACCGCTGACCGGCCTGGCCGATGCCATCGTCGACCTGGTGTCGACCGGCAACACGCTCAAGGCGAACCATCTCGTCGAAGTCGAACGCATCATGGACATCAGCGCCCGACTGGTCATCAACCAGGCCGCGCTCAAGCTCAAACGCGAGCCGATCCGTCGCATCGTCGAAGCCTTCGAATCCGCCATTCCTTCCGTGGCCGCACAGTAGCCCGGCACCTGACCATGACCCTGACCGCCAAACCTGCCCGCCTGTCCACCGCCTCGCCCACCTTCGAGGCCGACTTCAAGGCGCGGCTTCATTGGTCGGCCGAAGCCGATGCGGCGATCGAGCAGCGCGTGGCCGAGATCCTGGCCGACGTGCAATTGCGCGGCGATGTGGCGGTGCTCGAGTACACCGCGCGCTTCGACCGCCTCGATGTCCCGGACATGGCCGCGCTGGAGCTGACGGCGGACGAATTGCGTTCGGCCTTCGAATCGTTGCCTGCGATGCAGCGCGATGCGCTCGAGTCCGCGGCCCGTCGGGTGCGCAGCTACCACGAGGCACAGATGAAGGCGAGCGGCGAGAGCTGGAGCTACCGCGACGCCGACGGCACGCTGCTCGGGCAGAAGGTCACGCCGCTGGACCGTGTCGGCATCTACGTGCCGGGCGGCAAGGCAGCGTATCCGTCGAGCGTGCTGATGAACGCCGTCCCGGCGCACGTCGCGGGTGTCGGCGAGATCATCATGGTCGTACCGACGCCGGGTGGCGAGAAGAACCCTCTGGTGCTCGCGGCCGCCCACGTCGCAGGCGTCACGCGCGCCTTCACCATCGGTGGCGCGCAGGCCGTGGCGGCGCTGGCGTACGGCACGGCGACGGTGCCGGCGGTCGACAAGATCACCGGCCCGGGCAACGCCTATGTGGCCGCAGCCAAGCGTCGTGTGTTCGGCACCGTCGGGATCGACATGATCGCGGGGCCGAGCGAGATCCTCGTGCTGGCCGACGGCAGCACGCGGCCCGACTGGGTGGCGATGGACCTGTTCAGCCAGGCCGAGCACGACGAACTGGCGCAAAGCATCCTGCTGTGCCCCGACGCGGCCTACATCGACCGCGTGCAGCAGGAGATCGACCGGTTGCTGCCGTCGATGCCGCGCGCCGCGATCATCGCCGCGTCGCTCAACGGCCGCGGTGCGCTCATCCACACGCAAAGCATGGAAGAGGCGTGTGCGATCAGCAACCGCATCGCGCCGGAGCATCTCGAAGTCAGCAGCAGCGAGCCGCAGCGCTGGGAACCACTGTTGCGCCACGCCGGTGCGATCTTCCTCGGCGCCTATACCAGCGAGAGCCTGGGCGACTACTGCGCCGGCCCGAACCACGTGCTGCCGACCAGCGGTACCGCGCGCTTCTCCAGTCCGCTGGGCGTCTACGACTTCCAGAAGCGCTCCAGCCTGATCGAGGTGAGTGCCAGGGGCGCGCAAGTCCTCGGGCCGATCGCCGTCACACTGGCCGAAGGCGAGGGCTTGCAGGCGCACGCCGAAGCGGCGCGGATGAGGCTCGAATGAAATCGCGGGCGGCTCGCTGGCTGTGCGCGCTGGTGTGCATCGCGGGCGCCGCGAGTGCGCAGGCCATGAGCATCCGCGAACTCCGCACGCTGGAGGTCAATGAAAAAGAGGGCAAGCTCTTCGCCAACTACTACCTCGTCGGCTTGATGGAAGGCCTGCGCGAAGCGAGCGAAAGCGCGGCCCGGGCCGGCCAGAAGCCAAGCTTCTGCATCGAGGGCCGCAAGCTCGAGCCCGCAATGGCGCGAACGCTCTACCAGGCCGAACTCTCGCGCAACGCCGACACCTACGAGGCCGACATGCCCGTGCAACTCGTGCTGGCGTCCGCGCTGCAGACCAGCTACCGCTGTACCCACTGAATGACCGACTCGACCCCCACCCCTTCTGCCCTCATCCGCATCCGCGCAGACGTGCAATCGATGCATGCCTATGCCGTGCAGGACGCCACCGGCATGCGCAAGCTCGATGCCATGGAGAACCCCTACGGCCTGCCGCCTGCGCTGCAGCAGGCGCTCGGCCAGCGCCTGGGTGCGCTCGCGCTGAACCGCTATCCAGGCGAGCGCGGCAACGATCTCAAGCTTGCGCTGGCCCGTTACGCGCAGTTGCCCGGAGGCTTCGAGCTGATGCTCGGCAACGGCTCCGATGAGCTGATCTCGCTCCTCACGATGGCCTGCGACCTGCCGGGGGCGACGATCCTTGCGCCGGTGCCTGGCTTCGTGATGTACGCGATGTGTGCGCAACTGCAGGGGCTGAACTTCGTTGGCGTCCCGCTCACCGCCGACTTCGAGCTCGACGGCCCGGCCATGCTCGCCGCGATCGCGGCGCAGAAGCCGTCGATCGTCTACCTCGCGTACCCGAACAACCCGACCGCGAACCTCTGGGACGACGCCGTCATCGAGCAGATCGTCGAAGCCCAGGGTGCGCAGGGGGGCCTGGTCGTGATCGACGAGGCCTATCAGCCCTTCGCGTCGAAGAGCTACATCGACCGCGTGGCGCGCCACGGCCATGTGCTGTTGATGCGCACGCTGAGCAAGTTCGGCCTCGCCGGCGTTCGGCTCGGCTACATGATGGGTCCGGCCGCGCTGATCCACGAGATCGACAAGGTACGTCCGCCCTACAACATCAGCGTGCTCAACTGCGAGTGCGCGTTGTTCGCGCTGGAGCACGTCGACGTGTTCGCCGCGCAGGCCGAGCAGATCCGCGCGCAGCGCGGGGTGCTGGCCGCCGGTCTGTCCCGTCTGCCCGACGTGAGACAGTGGCGCAGCGAAGCCAACATGATCCTGATCCGCGTACCCGACGCGGCCCGGACGTTCGAGGACATGAAAGCCCGGGGCGTGCTGATCAAGAACGTTTCTAAAATGCACCCCTTGCTCGCCAATTGCCTGCGCCTGACCGTCGGAACGGCCGACGACAACGCGCAGATGCTCGCGGCACTCGAACAATCCCTATGAACACCCCAGTGGCCCCTGAAGCCGTCACGGCGGCCGGCGACCGCGTCGCCGAGGTTTCGCGCAACACCGCGGAAACCCGGATCACCGTCAAGATCAATCTGGACGGCACCGGCAAGTCGAAGCTGTCGACCGGCATCGGCTTTTTCGACCACATGCTCGACCAGATCGCGCGCCACGGCCTGATCGACCTCGACATCGACTGCCAGGGCGATCTGCACATCGATGGCCACCATACGGTGGAAGACGTCGGCATTACCTTCGGTCAGGCGGTGGCGAAGGCCATCGGCGACAAGAAGGGTATCCGCCGCTACGGCCACGCCTATGTGCCGCTGGACGAAGCGCTGTCGCGCGTCGTGGTCGACTTCTCGGGTCGGCCGGGGCTCGACATGCACGTGCCGTTCACGAGCGGCATGGTCGGCGCGTTCGACACTCAGCTCACCTACGAGTTCTTCCAGGGATTCGTGAACCACGCACTCGTCACGCTGCACATCGACAACCTGAAGGGTGTCAATGCGCACCACCAGTGCGAGACCGTGTTCAAGGCCTTCGGCCGCACGCTGCGCGCCGCGCTGGAGCGCGATCCGCGTTCCGCAGGCGTGATTCCTTCCACCAAGGGCTCCCTCTGAACGGAGCATCGTCGATGGCAAATACAGTGGCGGTGGTCGATTACGGCATGGGCAACCTGCGCTCCGTGTCCCAGGCGGTGCAGCATGCGGCCGACCAGGTCGGCGTCGAGGTGTTCGTGACCTCCGATCCGGAGGTCGTGCGCAAGGCGACGCGCGTGGTGCTTCCCGGTCAGGGCGCGATGCCGGACTGCATGCGCGAGTTGCGCGATTCCGGATTGCAGGCGTCGGTGCTCGAAGCGGCGGCCAGCAAGCCGCTGTTCGGCGTCTGTGTCGGCATGCAGATGCTGCTGTCGCGCAGCGATGAAGGCCCGACCGAAGGGCTTGGCCTGATTCCCGGCGAGGTGGTCAAGTTCGAACTGGCCGGGCGCAAGCAGCCCGACGGCAGCCGTTTCAAGGTTCCCCAGATGGGCTGGAACCAGGTGCACCAGGCACAGCCGCATCCGGTCTGGGCCGGCATCCCGGACCAGTCGTACTTCTATTTCGTGCACAGCTTCTATGCGCGGCCGGCAGACGCCCGGCACAGCGTCGGCGAGGCCGACTACGGCGCGCCGTTCACCGCTGCGATTGCACGCGATAATATTTTTGCCACCCAGTTCCACCCTGAGAAGAGTGCGGACCACGGGTTGCAGCTCTACCGCAACTTTCTCCACTGGAACCCCTGACCCGCTCCCGGGTGCTTCGCCATGCTGCTGATTCCCGCCATTGATCTCAAAGACGGCCACTGCGTTCGCCTCAAACAAGGCGACATGGACCAATCCACCATCTTCAGCGAGGACCCCGCCGCGATGGCGCGCAAATGGGTGGAGGCCGGTGCGCGCCGGTTGCACCTGGTCGACCTGAACGGCGCCTTCGCCGGCAAGCCGCAGAACCATGCGGCGATCAAGGCGATCCTGCGGGAGGTCGGCGACGAGATTCCCGTGCAGCTCGGCGGCGGCATCCGCGATCTCGACACCATCGAGCGCTACATCGACGACGGCCTGCGCTACGTGATCATCGGCACGGCTGCGGTCAAGAACCCGGGTTTCCTGAAGGATGCCTGCGTCGCCTTCGGTGGCCACATCATCGTCGGCCTGGATGCCAAGGACGGCAAGGTCGCGACCGACGGCTGGAGCAAGCTCACCGGCCACGAAGTCGCCGACCTGGGCAAGAAGTTCGAGGACTACGGCGTCGAGTCGATCATCTACACGGACATTGGTCGCGACGGCATGCTGTCGGGCATCAACATCGAGGCGACCGTGCGCCTTGCGCAGGCGCTCACGATCCCGGTGATCGCCTCGGGTGGCCTGTCGAACATGGCCGACATCGACCGACTGTGCGAAGTCGAGAGCGAGGGCGTCGAAGGCGTGATCTGCGGTCGGGCGATCTACTCGGGTGATCTCGATTTCGCGGCAGCGCAGGCGCGCGCCGACGAGCTGGCCGGCGTTTGAGCCGCGCGAGCCACGCCCAACAAGCCTAGCGAGCCGGCGTGCTTTCCGCGCTGGCGATCGCCAACTACCGTTCGCTGCGACGCCTGAGCGTTCCGCTGGGACGGCTGACCGTCATCACCGGACCGAACGGCAGTGGCAAGTCGAGCGTCTACCGAGCCTTGCGGCTGCTGGCGGAGATCGCACAGGGCGGCGTGATCCGTTCCCTGGTGCGCGAAGGCGGGCTGGCCTCGACGCTCTGGGCTGGCCCCGAGCAGTTCTCCGCCGCGATGCTGCGCGGGGAAGCGCCTGTGCAGGGCGCCTGGAAACGCAACGAACCTGTCAACCTGCGCCTCGGTTTCGCGGGCGATGCGGACGACGACTTCGGCTACGCCATCGACATCGGCCTGCCGCCGCCGATACCCAGTTCGGCGTTCTCGCACGACCCGGAGATCAAGCGAGAGGCGATCTGGAGCGGCCCCGTGCTGCGGCCTGCCACGCAACTGGTCGACCGCAAGGGCAACGCGCTGCGCCTGCGCAATGACGCCGGCCATTGGGGCGCGGTCGGCCGGCCCGTGCCCAGCTTCGCCAGCATGCTGACCGAGTACGCCGACCCTCGCGGTGCACCCGAGATGCTCATGCTGCGCGAGCGGATGCGCTCCTGGCGCTTCTACGACCACTTCCGATCCGACGCCGAGGCGCCTGCCCGGGCGCCGCAGCTCGGCACCTACACGCCGGTGATGGCCAACGATGGCGCCGACGTCGCGGCGGCGCTGCAGACCATCCGCGAGATCGGCGACACCGATGCGCTCGATCGTGCCGTCGACGACGCCTTTCCCGGCGCGCGCGTCGAACTGCACGTCGGCGAAGATCGCCGCTTCGAGCTGCGCATGCACCAGCACGGCCTGCTGCGCCCGTTGACGGCGGCCGAGCTGTCCGACGGCACGCTGCGCTACCTGCTGTGGATCGCTGCGCTGCTGACGCCGCGACCGCCCGAGTTGCTGGTGTTGAACGAGCCCGAGACCAGCCTGCATCCGGATCTGCTGTCGGCGCTGGGCCGGTTGATCGTGCAGGCGGCGCGGACATCGCAACTGATCGTGGTGTCTCACGCGGTGCGCCTGATCGCCGCGATCGAACAGGCTGCGGAGGACTTGTCTCTCCAGCACGTGGTGCTGGAAAAGCGGCTTGGCGAGACCCAAGTGGCGAACATCGCGCCGCACGATCTGCCGCACTGGCAGTGGCCATCGCGATGAGCCGTTGCCGGCACGTCGTTTCCCCTCCCTAGAATCCGAGCATGTCTCTTCAATCGATCGTCTTTCGCGGTCAGCCCTCCGTTCGCCTGGAATCGCCCGATGGCGCAAGCTGCACCGTGGCGCTGCACGGTGCGCACGTGCTGTCCTGGGTGACACCGGACGGCGTCGAGCGGCTGTACCTGAGCCCGGACGCCGTGTTCGACGGTCGCACCGCTATCCGTGGCGGCGTGCCTGTCTGCTGGCCGCAGTTCAACCAGCGCGGCCCCTTGGCCAAGCATGGCTTCGCGCGCAACCTGCCTTGGCAGGCGGACGCTTTCGACCCGGCCGTGCCGGCCGACCTCGTTCTCTCGCTGCGGGACGATGCCGCCACGCGCGCCGTCTGGCCGCATGCATTCAAGGCCACCTTGCGCGCATCCGTGGCCGCCGATGGCTTGCGGATCGCATTGACGGTGCGCAACACCGACACGATGCCTTGGTCCTTCACCGCGGCGTTGCACAGCTATCTGCGGGTCGATGAAATCGCAAATGTGCGTCTGGATGGCTTGCAGGGCGCGGCCCGCTGGGACGCCGTTCGCGACGTAAAGCACGTCGAGGGCGCAGACCCGTTGCGCTTCGACAGCGAGTTCGACAGCGTCTATGCCGCCGCGCCAAAGCCGCTGAAGCTGGTCCAGCCATCGGGCGTGCTCGGCATCGCGCAGAGTGCGAGCTGCACCGAAACCGTGGTCTGGAATCCTGGCGCCGCCCTGAGCGCCAAACTCACCGATATGCCCGACGACGGCTACCGGCACATGCTCTGCGTCGAAGCGGCTGCCATCGACAAGCCCGTGATGCTGGAGGCCGGCGCCGAATGGCATGGCTGGCAGCAGCTGTCCGTGATCTGAACTGAACGTTTCCTGGTTGTTCCCATGCTTGCCAAACGCATCATTCCCTGTCTCGACGTCACCGGCGGCCGCGTGGTCAAGGGCGTCAACTTCCTCGAATTGCGCGATGCGGGTGACCCGGTCGAGATCGCCGCGCGCTACAACGCGCAGGGCGCCGACGAGCTCACGTTTCTCGACATCACGGCGACCAGCGATGGCCGTGACCTGATCCTGCCGATCATCGAGGCCGTCGCATCGCAGGTGTTCATTCCGCTGACTGTCGGTGGGGGTGTGCGCACCGTGGCCGATGTGCGGCGGCTGCTCAATGCCGGTGCGGACAAGACCAGCTTCAACTCTGCCGCCATTGCCAACCCGCAGGTGATCGAAGAGGCGTCGCACAAGTACGGCGCCCAGTGCATCGTGGTGGCGATCGACGCCAAGCGACGCAGCACCGAGGATGCGGCGCTGCGCGGGCCGGGCTGGGACGTGTACAGCCACGGCGGGCGCAAGAACACCGGGCTCGACGCGGTGCAGTGGGCCGTCGAGATGGTGCGCCGCGGCGCCGGCGAGATTTTGCTGACCAGCATGGACCGTGACGGCACGAAGAGCGGTTTCGATATCGCGCTGACGCGTGCGGTCAGCGACGCAGTGAGCGTGCCGGTCATCGCTTCCGGCGGTGTCGGCAACCTGGACCATCTGGCGGATGGCGTGCAGGCCGGCGGTGCGGACGCCGTGCTGGCGGCCAGCATCTTCCACTATGGCGAGTTCACGGTCGGCGAGGCCAAGGCCTGCATGGCGGCGCGCGGCATCCCGGTGCGTCTCTGAGCCCACAGCTATAAATGCCGTTTGCGTCAGAACTGACTTGTGAATCCCCGACAATGGCGCAATGAACTGGTTGGAAGAAGTGAAATGGGACGCGAACGGCCTCGTGCCGGTGATCGCGCAGGAGCAGGGCAGCAACGACGTCCTCATGTTCGCCTGGATGAACCGTGAGGCCCTGGCCAAGACCGCCGAACTCGGCCGCGCCGTGTACTTCAGCCGCTCGCGCAACAAGCTGTGGTTCAAGGGTGAAGAGTCGGGCCACGTGCAGACCGTGCACGAAATCCGTGTCGACTGCGACAACGACGTGGTGCTGTTGAAGGTGACGCAGCTGGGCCACGAGCCCGGCATTGCCTGCCACACCGGTCGCCATAGCTGCTTCTTCAGCAAGTACGAGAACGGCCAGTGGGTCGTGACCGAGCCGGTCTTGAAAGACCCAGAATCGATCTACAAGTAATGCAACCGATGACCACCGACGCGCTGGACCGCCTTGCCGCCGTGATCGAGAGTCGCCTGCCCGCGCGCGGCGGCGATCCCGACAAGAGCTATGTCGCGCGCCTGCTGCACAAGGGGCCTGACGCCTTCCTGAAAAAGATCGGCGAGGAGGCGACCGAGGTCGTGATGGCGGCCAAGGATGCCGATCACGGAGGCGATCCGCAAAAAATAGTGAACGAAGTGGCCGATCTGTGGTTCCACTGCATGGTGGCGCTGGCACATTACGGCACCTCGCCGCGCGCCGTGATCGCAGAACTCGAGCGCCGCGAAGGGACCAGCGGCATCGAGGAAAAGTCCCTGCGCAAGGCGCAGGCGCGCGAAGCCTCCAACGATTGAATTCCCGAAGGAACGACGCCATGAACAACGACATCGTGAACGTCGAGCCCGACGGCTCGCTGCGGACCTGGGGCTGGATCAGCTACATCCTGCACCTGATCGTGGCGATCGGTGCCGTGCTGCCTGGCGCGCAGGCGTCGGTGGCCGTGCTGCTCATCGCGCTGATCATCGATCTGGTGAAGCGCAGCGATGCCGCAGGCACCTGGCAGGCCTCTCACTTCAGCTGGCGGATCCGGTCGGTGCTCTGGGCAGGCGTGCTGTATCTGCTGACATCCTGGCTCTGGCTGCTTTTGTTCGTTCCCGGCTGGATCGCGTGGGCGCTGATCTCGCTATGGTTTCTCTACCGCATCCTGAAAGGCATGATCCGCATGAACGCCGGTCAATCGATGGAGCCCGCCCGTGTCCTCTGATCCGAACTGCATCTTCTGCAAGATCGTTGAAGGTGCCATTCCATCGCGCAAGGTCTACGAGGACGACGACGTCTTCGCCTTCCACGACATCGCACCCTGGGCGCCGGTCCATTTCATGGTGGTGCCCAAGCGACACATCGCATCGATGTCCCAGTTGACCCCGGACGATGCGGGGCTGATGGGCAAGATCATGACGCTGGCACCGAAACTGGCGCTCGAGCAGGGTTGCCGGCCGTATCCGGAGGGCGGTTTCCGCGTGGTGGTCAACACCGGCGCGGAAGGCGGACAGGAAGTCCACCATCTCCATGTTCACGTCATGGGCGGACCGCGCCCCTGGAGCAAGGGCTGAGCGCCTGTTTCCCCAGGTCCGGCCCCAAGGTAGCGGGCCGCAAAGGGAGATGCGCCCCTGATCTGCGGGCGCAGCCCTAGAATCCAGTCTTCAAGACAGGAGAACAACCATGGGAACCATGAGTATCTGGCACTGGCTGATCGTGCTGCTCGTCGTCGTCATGATTTTCGGCACCAAGAAACTGCGCAACCTGGGGTCCGATCTCGGCGGCGCCGTGAAGGGCTTCAAGGACGGCATGAAGGACGGCACGTCGTCGACCGATGCGCCGGCCTCGCCGAACGCGCAGGTGACCGGCAATCCGGCCACCGACAAGTCGACGATCGACGTCGAAGCGCGTCAGAAGTCCTAAGCCGGCGACGTGATCGACCTCGGCATCTCGAAGCTGGCGCTGATCGGCGCGGTGGCGCTGATCGTCATCGGGCCGGAAAAGCTGCCGCGCGTGGCACGCACGGTGGGCATGCTGCTTGGCAAGGCGCAGCGCTACGTCAACGACGTCAAGGCGGAGGTCAACAGGTCCATGGACCTGGACGAACTGCGCAAGATGAAGGACACCGTGCAGGATGCGGCGCGCGATGTCGAGCAGAGTATCCATAGCGGTGCCAGCGATTTCGAGAAGCAGTTCTCGGAAAGCGGGCAGACGCTGTCGGCACTTGCGGATGCCGAGCCCGAGCCCTCCTATCCGCAATACAAGCATCCGCGCAAGAACTGGCGGCTGAAGCAGGGCGCCACGCCGCAGTGGTACAAGTCGCGCAATGGCGTGCGCACCAAGGCACTTTCCGGCGCTGCGCGTGTCGCGCGTTTCCGTCCTCACTCAACCAAATAGCCGCAACGCCCGTTTCGGCCGCGCGCCTCGTGCGGCCTGACGCATGCCCGCAGCGCCTCCACATGGCCGACTCCCCCGATAAAAGCAAAGAAGACGAACTGGCCGGTACGGAGCAGCCTTTCGTGCAACACCTGATGGAGTTGCGTGATCGCCTGCTCTATTGCGTCTATGGTCTGGTGATAGCCGGGATCCTGCTCTCGATATGGCCTGGTCCTGGTGGGCTGATCGACATGATCGCCGTGCCGATCCGCGCCCACATGCCGCATGACGCCAAGCTCATCGCGGTCGGCGTGTTCTCGCCGTTCTTCGTGCCGCTCAAGGTGCTGGCGATGACGGCCGTGCTGCTGGCGCTGCCTTGGCTCATGTATCAAGCGTGGATGTTCGTGGCCCCGGGGCTTTACAGCCACGAGAAGAAGTTCGCGTTGCCGCTGATCTTCTTCGGCAGCCTGCTGGCGTATGCCGGTATCGCCTTCGTTCAGTTCTTTGTGCTCGACAAGATGTTCGGGTTCATCCAGCGGTTCACGCCGGCCTCGGTGGCGGCCACGCCCGACATCTCCTCGTATGTCGAGGCGATCCTGTCGCTCTACATCGCCTTCGGCATGGCCTTTCAGGTGCCTATCGTCGTGATGCTGCTGGTGCGCTTCGAACTCGTCACCGTCGAGAAGTTGCGCAGCTTCCGCGGCTATTTCGTGGTGCTTGCCTTCGTGGTGGCTGCAGTGCTGACGCCGCCCGACGTCGTGTCTCAGTTGGCGCTTGCCGTTCCGATGTGCCTGCTCTACGAGATCGGCATCATCGCTGCAAAGTATTTCGTGAAGCACAGCGCGGCGCCGAAGGACAGCACCGGCGACTCGACACCGATGGTCTGACGGTACATCCACCGGTCGCTGCCGAGAGACGGTCGCCGCAGCGTGGTGACGAACTGGGATCAAAAAAAGCGCGCCTTCCGACGCGCTTTTTGTTTTTCGTATTCCCCTATTCCCTCTCGGCGGGCGTGCGCTGGATCTGTGTCTTGGGCCGTGTTCCGGGCGTGACATTGAGCTCCATTCGATCGCTGCCACGTTGCAGCGCGAAGCGGGAGCCTTCACCCGGCCGCAGCCCTGCCACGGCGGTCAGGAGTTGCTGGACGTTGTCGACCTTGTCTTCGCCAACCTGCGTGATCACGTCGCCGGGCCGGATACCGGCCTTCGCCGCAGGGCCGTTCTGCAGCACGCCGGTGATGATCACGCCGGCGCTGGCCTTCACGCCAAAAGTTTCGGCCAGCTCGGGCGACAGGTCGTTCGGCTCGACACCGATCCAGCCGCGCGTGACCTTGCCTTCGGTCACGATGTCGCTGAGCACCTTCTTGGCCATCGACACCGGAATCGCAAAGCCGATGCCCATGCTACCGCCGGAACGCGAGTAGATCGCGGTGTTGATGCCCTCGAGGTTGCCGTTGACGTCGATCAGTGCACCACCGGAATTGCCGGGATTGATCGCCGCATCCGTCTGGATGAAGTTCTCGAACATGTTGATTCCGAGTTGGTTGCGCCCCAACGCCGAGACGATGCCGCTGGTCACGGTCTGGCCCACGCCGAACGGGTTGCCGATCGCAAGCACCTGGTCGCCGACCTGCAGCGCATCGGAATTGCCGAGCACGATCACAGGCAGCTTGTCCAATTCGATCTTGAGCACGGCCAGATCGGTATCCGGGTCCGTGCCGATCACCTTGCCACGCGCATGCCGGCTGTCGTTGAGCGTCACCTCGATCTCATCCGCGCCTTCGACCACGTGGTTGTTGGTCAGGATGTAGCCATCCGCACTCACGATCACGCCACTGCCTAGACCGACCTGAGGCTGGTCCACGCCCTGGTCGCCGAAGAAGAAGCGGAACCACGGGTCGTTGCTGCGCGGGTTGCGCCGCGCTGCCTTGCTCGTGTTGATGCTCACGACCGCGGGTGAGGCTTTCTTGGCGGCGCCGCTCAGGCTGCCAGGCGCCGTCGAGGCTGTGCCTGCGCTGGGAGCTTCGATGACAGAGACGAGCCCGCCGAGCGACGTCCGTCGATTGAGCCATTCCGGCTTGAGCGTGGAAACCACGAAATATGCCGCGAGCAGGACGGTCACGGCTTGGGTGAACAGCAGCCAGGTGCGTTTCATGAAGGATGCGTATGTGGCGAATGAAAGGGCGTGCGCGCAGCGCCGGAGTGGCGCGGAACGCAATTGTCCCTCAACGCTGGCGCGCTAACGCATGCTGGCGACGGGGGCAAGAGATCGGCGGCCGTATCAGAAAGAGGGGAAACCCTTAAAATTGCGGGCTCTGCACCCGAACGCCCCACAAGGCTCACTTCGGCGCGGCACGCACGACCTGCTGCGATCGCCGCACCCGCATTCGCCGCTGGCCTCGTTCGCGAGCCGCAAATCCTGCTTTCCGTTTCTTTGTTTCCATGACTGCAAAAGCCTTTGCCGACGGCGCCGCTGACGCGGGATCGCCTGGCCGCACGCTCGGCCGGCGTGACTACAAGACGCTGGCGCTCTCGGCGCTGGGTGGCACGCTCGAGTTCTACGACTTCGTCATCTACGTCTTCTTCGCCACCGTTCTGGGTGCGCTTTTCTTCCCGACCGACATGCCCGACTGGCTTCGCCAGTTGCAGACCTTCGGCATCTTCGCGGCCGGTTACCTCGCGCGTCCCGTCGGCGGCATCGTCATTGGGCACTTCGGCGACATCCTCGGCCGCAAGCGCATGTTCACGCTGTCGATCTTTCTGATGGCTGCGCCGACACTCGTCATCGGCTTGCTGCCGACCTATGCCTCGATTGGCGTTGCAGCACCGTTGCTGCTGCTCGCAATGCGCGTGCTGCAGGGTGCGGCGATCGGTGGCGAGATGCCGGGCGCCTGGGTCTTCGTGGCCGAGCACGTCCCCGCGCGCCGCTACGGCTTCGCGGTCGGCACGCTGACGTCCGGCATCACCGGCGGCATCCTGCTGGGTTCGCTGGTGGCCGTGGCGATCAACACGCACTACACGCCTGCCGAAGTCAGCGGCTTTGCCTGGCGCATTCCATTCATCATGGGTGGCGTGTTCGGCCTCGTCTCGGTGTACCTGCGCCGCTTCCTGCACGAAACGCCAGTGTTCCAGGAACTGGCTGATCGCCGCAACGTGGCGCGCGAGCTCCCGCTGAAGACGATCGTGCGCGACCACCGCGGTGCCAGCCTGTTCGTGGCGCTGCTGACCTGGGTGCTCTCGGCTGCCATCGTGGTCGTCGTGCTCTATACGCCGACCTATCTTCAGAAGGTTCATCACATCCCGGCGACACTGGCACTCGAAGCCAACGCAGTCGCCACGCTGATGCTGACGATCGGCTGCGTCATCGTGGGCTGGGCCAGCGACCGGATCGGCACGCGGCCCGTGATGCTGATCGGCTGGGGCGGCCTGCTGATCACCTCCTATCTGTTCTATACCAGCCTGCCGGGCACGCCGTCGTCGCTTGTCTGGCACTACGGTCTGGCCGGCTTGTTCGTGGGATCGATTGCCACGGTGCCGATCGCGGGCGTCCGTGCGTTCCCAGCGCCCGTGCGCTTTTCCGGCCTTTCTTTCGCCTACAACATGTCGTATGCGATCTTCGGTGGCCTGACGCCGGTGATCCTGACGGTCTGGCTGCAGCATGACGTGATGGCGCCTGCCCATTACGTCGGTGCGCTGGCCGTTCTCGGCTTCGTTCTCGGCTTGTTGCCGATGGCTGCGCGCGGTCATGCGATGCGCGCGGCGCCCGCCGGGTCCAAAATCGCCGGATGAGCATCACCCGCCATGAACTGCTGAACGCCTTCGACCTGCTGCTGTCGCCTGAACGCTTCAGGGACTATGGTCCCAACGGGCTCCAGGTCGAGGGCTGCACGACGGTGCGCACGATCGTGTCGGGTGTGACCGCAAGCCGTGCGCTGATCGAAGCGGCGATCGAGGCGGGCGCCGATGCGATCTTCGTGCACCACGGTCTGTTCTGGCGGGGTCAGGACGGCCGGGTGACCGGCTGGATGCGCCAGCGCCTCGGATTGCTGCTTGGCCACGACATCAATCTGTTTGCCTATCACCTGCCGCTCGATGCCCATCCCGAACTGGGCAACAACGCACAACTCGGCCTGCAACTGGGGCTGGTGGCGGACGCTGGCGCCGACGGGCGATTCGGTGAACATCAGCTCGGCTTCATGGGCATGCGGGCAGACGGCGGCGTCTTCGCGGACGCCGCCGCGCTGGCCGCGCATGCCGGCGCCGTGCTGAAGCGGGCGCCGACCTTTGTCGATGGCGGGTCGCGTCCGATCCGGCGCATCGCCTGGTGCACCGGTGGCGCCCAGGGCTATTTCGAGGCAGCGATCGCGGCCGGTGCCGATGCCTTCATCACTGGCGAGATATCCGAACCGCAGGCGCACTACGCGCGCGAGACCGGAGTGGCCTATCTGGCTTGCGGCCACCATGCAACTGAGCGCTACGGTGCGCCTGCAGTGGCCGCCCATGTGGCATCCCGCCTCGGACTGACACACGAATTCATCGACATCGACAATCCGGCCTAGCCGCACACGCCGTTGAAACCCATAGCCATCACCGCAGGTGACCCGGCCGGCATCGGTCCGGAGATCATCGTCAAGGCCTTTCGCGACGCGCCTGAGTTGACGCAGGGCTGTTTCGTGGTGGGCGACGTGGATACGCTGCGGCGCGCGAGCCAGGCGCTGGGTCGGCCCGGCCGGCTGGCGTTGCCGGTCGCGCATCTGTATGGCGTCGACGACGTCCTGCACATGCCACCGCGTTGCGTGCCTGTGCTGCAGGCGATCGGGCCGCTGGACGGCATCGTGCTCGGCGAGATCAGCGCCCAAGCCGGCCGCGCGGCCGGCGGCGCCGTGGTCTGGGCTGCGCGCGCCGCGCTGGCGGGCGAGGTGGCTGCGATCGTCACGGCACCACTGCACAAGGAGTCGCTGGCCGCTGCCGGCTTCCCGTTTCCGGGGCACACCGAACTGCTGCAGGCCGAAGCTGCGGCGCATCTCGGCTGCACGATCACCGAGATGCCGGTTCGCATGATGCTGGCCAACGACGAGTTGCGCACCGTGCTGGTGAGTATCCACATGTCGCTGCGCCAGGCGATCCTCGCGGTGACACCGGAAAACGTGCTGGCGACCATCCGGATCGCCCATCGCGCGCTGGGCGCGGCGCTGGGTCGCGCGCCGCGCATCGGTGTGGCCGGACTCAATCCGCATGCGGGCGAGGGGGGGCTGTTCGGCAGCGAGGAGCTCGAAATCATCGCGCCCGCCATCGCACGTGCGCGGGCGGACGGCCTCGACGTGCATGGGCCGTATGCGCCCGACACGGTGTTCATGCGTGCCCGCGCCACGACATCGAAGCCAGCGGAGCTCGACGTCGTGATCGCGATGTACCACGACCAGGGGCTCATCCCGGTGAAATACCTGGGTGTCGAGAAAGGCGTCAACGTCACGCTCGGGCTGCCACTGGTGCGCACCAGCCCCGATCATGGGACCGCGTTCGATATCGCGGGGCAGGGCGTGGCGGACGCATCCAGTCTCGTCGAGGCGATCCGCATGGCACGCTCACTCGCCACCGAAAACGCAGGGTTCCCGCGACACTGAAGGGCCTGCCGAGGCCCGGCCTGTCTGCTTCCGAGGTGACTTGGGTCGTTGAATTCGCTTGTATCGGTCCGCTACAATCCTTGGCTGAGCCCCCAGCCCCAGCGATAAGAATGAGGACCCCATGAGTGACATCCCCGTCGGAGCACCCCGGATCGACAAAAGCAAGCGGACTTGGTTGATTGCATCCAGTTGCGCAGGCGTGGTGGGAGGCGTGGCGACCGCCGTCCCTTTCGTTAGCACCTTCCAGCCGTCGGAGAAGGCGAAGGCGGCGGGGGCACCGGTGGAGGTGGACATTGCTTCGCTCAAGGTCGGTGAGAAGATGACCGTCGAATGGCGCGGCAAGCCGGTCTGGATCCTGAAGCGGTCGCCGGAGCAGATCGCGGAACTGCCCAAGCTCGACGGACAGCTCGCAGATCCTCAATCGAAGCGCCATCCGGACGAGTTCACGCCGGCCTATGCGCAGAACGAAAATCGCTCGATCAAGCCCGAAGTACTCGTGGTCGTCGGCATCTGCACGCATCTGGGCTGCTCGCCGACCGACCGGTTCCAGGCCGGTCCGCAGCCTTCGCTGCCCAGTGACTGGGAGGGCGGCTTCCTCTGCCCCTGCCATGGTTCGACCTTCGATCTCGCCGGCCGTGTCTTCAAGAACAAGCCCGCACCGGACAACCTGCCGGTGCCGCCGCATATGTACCTGTCCGAGACGCGCCTGCTGATCGGTGAAGACAAGAAAGCCTGAGGCAAAAGAAGAACATGGCTGAATTCCACGAGATATCCCCGAATGCGCCAACCGGCGAAAAGCTGCTCAACTGGGTCGACAACCGCTTCCCGCTGAGCAAGCTCTGGAACGACCAGTGGGGCAAGTACTACGCACCGAAGAATTTCAACTTCTGGTACATCTTCGGCTCGCTGGCGATGCTGGTCCTCGTGATCCAGATCGTCACCGGCATCTTCCTGGTGATGCACTACAAGCCGGACGCCGCGCAGGCGTTTGCCTCGGTCGAGTACATCATGCGCGACGTGCCGTGGGGTTGGCTGATCCGCTACATCCATTCGACGGGGGCTTCGGCGTTCTTCATCGTGGTCTATCTGCACATGTTCCGCGGGTTGATGTACGGCAGCTACCGCAAGCCCCGTGAACTGATCTGGGTCTTCGGCTGCGCGATCTTCCTGTGCCTGATGGCAGAGGCTTTCATGGGTTATCTGCTGCCCTGGGGCCAGATGAGCTACTGGGGTGCCCAGGTGATCGTGAACCTGTTCGCAGCCGTTCCCTTCATCGGTCCGGACCTGGCGCTGCTGATTCGCGGTGACTATGTGGTGAGCGACGCCACGCTCAACCGCTTCTTCAGTTTCCACGTGATTGCCGTTCCACTGGTGCTGCTGGGCCTGGTCGTGGCGCACCTGATCGCGTTGCACGAAGTGGGCTCCAACAACCCAGACGGCATCGAGATCAAGGCGAAGCGCGGCCCTGATGGTCATCCGCTCGACGGCATCCCGTCGCACCCCTACTACACGGTGCATGACATCTTCGGCGTGGTCGTGTTCCTCACGATCTTCTCGGCGGTGATCTTCTTCGCCCCCGAAGCTGGCGGGTACTTCCTCGAGTACAACAACTTCATCCCCGCCGATTCGCTGAAGACGCCGAATCACATTGCGCCGGTCTGGTACTTCACGCCGTTCTATTCGATGCTTCGTGCGACCACCGACGACATGGTCAACGTGTTCTCGTTGATCATCGCGATCGCCGCCATCCTGAACTTCGTCAAGGGCAAGTCGGGCACTGCGCTCAAGGTTGCCGCAGTGGTCGTGGCCGCCGTCATCATCTTTCTGCTCAAGTCCTTCGACGCCAAGTTCTGGGGCGTGGTCGTGATGGGCGGTTCGGTCATCATCCTGTTCTTCCTGCCCTGGCTGGACCACAGCCCGGTCAAGTCGATCCGCTATCGGCCCGACTGGCACAAGGCGGTCTACGGCGTGTTCGTGTTCTTCTTCCTGATCCTCGGCTACCTGGGTATCCAGCCGCCTGGCGTCTGGGGCAACCTCGTGATCGGCTCGTTTGCGCTGGACATCGCGCAGACCATCTCGCAGATCGGAACGCTGCTCTACTTCGGCTTCTTCCTGCTGATGCCATGGTGGAGCCAACAGGGCCGTTTCAAGCCGGTTCCCGAACGTGTGGTCTTCAAGGCCCACTGAACGGGAGATACAAGAATGAAGAAACTTCTCCTCACGTTGATCGCAGCGCTTGGCCTGATTGCCGGCGCACATGCGAATGAAGAAGGTCTGGCCTGGGACAAGGCCCCGAACAAGACCAACGACCTCGCCGCGCTTCAAAACGGTGCCAAGCTTTTCGTCAACTACTGCCTCAGTTGCCATTCGGCTGCGTTCATGCGGTTCAATCGGCTGCAGGACATAGGGCTGACCGAGCAGCAGATCAAGGACAACCTGCTGTTCACCACCGACAAGGTCGGTGAAACGATGAAGGCCAACATCGATCCCAAGCAGGCCAAGGAATGGTTCGGTGCAAATCCGCCTGATCTGACACTGGTGGCGCGTTCGCGCGCAGGCCACGGTGGCACGGGTGCAGATTACCTCTACACCTACCTGCGCACCTACTACCGCGACGAGACCAAGGCCACCGGCTGGAACAACCTCGTATTTCCGAGCGTCGGCATGCCGCACGTCCTGTGGGAGCTGCAAGGCGAACGCCGCCCGGTCTATACCAAGATCGAGCAGCACGGTCACGAGGTCGAGGTGTTCAAGGGCTGGGAACAGATCAAGCCCGGTACCATGACGCCCCTGCAATACGATCAGGCGGTTGGCGATCTCGTCAGCTACCTGCAATGGATGGCCGAACCCGCACAGAACACCCGCGTGCGGATCGGCGTCTGGGTGTTGTTGTTTTTGTCCATGGCGGTGGTCTTCGTGTGGCGCTTGAACGCGTCGTATTGGAAAGACGTCAAGTAATTCGTCGCCGACCGGATGC
>CAIQMJ010000722.1 GCA_903872875.1 uncultured Variovorax sp. | reverse complement strand
TCGCGTTGCTTGCAGTTCAACCTGCGTCCCATGGCACCGGAAACGGTGCTCGAGCACCTCACGCAAGTGCTGCGGACCGAACAGGTACCGGCCGAAGTGCAGGCGTTGCGGTTGCTTGCCCGTGCTGCCCGTGGCTCCATGCGCGATGCGCTGTCGTTGACCGACCAGGCCATCGCTTTCGGCAATGGCTCGCTCGCCGAGGCCGGCGTCCGTCAGATGCTCGGAAGCGTCGATCGGGGACATGTGTTCCGTTTGATCGAGGCGCTTGCGCAGGCCGACGGCAGGACGGTCGTTGAAACTTCCGAGACGCTGCGCCGCGACGGCTTTTCTGCCGCGTCGACGCTCGAAGAGATGACCATGGTGCTGCAGGCCATGGCCGTGCTCCAGGCCGTGCCCTCCCGCGCCGGCAGCGCCGGTCCCGCCGACCCTGATGCGGCAGAGACGATTCGCCTCGCCGCTGCCATGCCCTCCGACGAGACGCAACTGCTCTACAGCCTCTGCCTGCACGGTCGCGGCGAACTCGGGCTGGCTCCGGATGAATATGCCGCGCTCACGATGGTGCTCTTGCGATTACTCGCATTCAAGCCAGGCCGGCCGGCCACCGCGGAAAAAAAAACTCTGAATGAGGCTCAGGCAGATGCCGGCGCTCGGACGGCATCGACCTCCTTCTCCGCCGCGGCAGGTCGCCAGCCCCCGGTCGATGCGATGCCCGCAGTGGAGCCATCTGTCGAGTCGGTTGCTGCGGCCGCATCCGATGCGCTCGCACCCGTGGTTACAGCAGCGCCGCATGCACATGCCGTGCACGCCGCACCGCCGGGGCATAGGCTTGCCGTTCGCGACACGCCAATGCGGCACATGCCGCAGATCGAGCGCGCAGCGGTGCCGACCGTCGACTCTCAGACCCGCGTCATGGCCATGCCGGTACGCGTGCAGCCGCCGCCGAGCGCCCGTGATTCGTTGCGCGACAGGCCGGTCGAGTCGGCCGCGACCGCCTTCGTTTCCAGCGAGGAAGGTGACTTCTGGCATGCCACGGTCACACAGCTCGTCATGGCCGAAGCCATCAATGCATTGGCCCGTGAACTGGCGCTGCAGTCACAACTCGTGGCGCGCGACGTCGACCAATGGATGCTGCGCGTCGAGCGGTCCTCCCTCAACCAGACGGCGAGCCGCGAGAAGCTCGAAGCTGCATTGGCCGGTATCGGCCATGGCATCAAGATCGTCATCGAGATCGGGTCTGTCAACGACAGCCCGGCGCGCCGCAACAAGATGGCCGCGGACGAGCGACAGCGCGTTGCGGAGGAAGCGATACGCAATGACCCCGAAGTACAGGCGATGATGCGGGACTGGGACGCGAAGATCGTCCCCGGTACGCTCAAGCCTGCCTGAATTTTTCATACTTAACCGAACCAAGGATCAACGATGTTCAACAAGGGACAACTGGCCGGCCTCATGAAGCAGGCGCAGGCAATGCAGGACAACCTCAAGAAGGCGCAGGATGAGCTCGCCACGATCGAGGTCGAAGGCGAATCCGGCGCAGGCTTGGTGAAGGTGCTGATGACCTGCAAGCACGACGTGAAGCGCATCACCATCGATCCGAGCCTGCTGGCCGACGACAAGGACATGCTCGAAGACCTCGTGGCTGCTGCCTTCAATGCAGCCGTGCGCAAGGCCGAGGAGACCAGTGAACAGAAGATGGGCAAGCTGACCGCCGGTCTGCCGCCCGGCATGAAGCTGCCGTTCTGATGCGGTCTGCTCATGGCTGACGCCAGCTCGCTCGATGCGTTGATCGATGCGCTGCGGCGGCTGCCGGGCGTCGGTGTGAAATCCGCGTCTCGCATGGCTTTCCATCTGCTGCAGCATGATCGCGAAGGCTCCCAGGTGCTGGCGCGCGCGCTGCAGCAGGCGGTTGCCAGCGTGCGCCATTGCGAGCTCTGCAACACGTTTACGGAGGCGGCGATCTGCAGTGTCTGCCTTGATCCGCG
>CAIQMJ010000721.1 GCA_903872875.1 uncultured Variovorax sp. | reverse complement strand
CGAGGATCAGGCGCGGCGCGTTGATCAGCGCGCGGGCGATCGCCACGCGCTGCTGCTGGCCGCCTGAGAGTTCATTGGGATAGCTGCCGGCCTTGGCGCGCAGGCCCACCTTGTCCAGCTGCGCCAGTGCGATTTCGGCGGCACGGTCCTTCGCCATGCCCTGCACCTGGATCAGCCCGAGCGTGATGTTGCGCAGCACGGTCATGTGCGGGAACAGGTTGTACTGCTGGAAGACGAAACCCACCTTGCGGCGCAGCGCATTGAGGCGGTCTTCGCCGGCCAGCATGCGCCCGCCGAGCTTGAATTCGTAGCCCACGAGCTGGCCGTCGACCAGCACATCGCCCTCGTCGTACGGCTCGATGAAGTTGATGCAGGACAGCAGCGTGCTCTTGCCCGACCCCGAGGGGCCGATGATCGAGATGACCTCGCCCCTGTGGACGTTCAGGTCGATACCGCGCAGCACGGCGTTGTCGCCGTAGCGCTTGTGCAGGCCCCGGATCTCGACGGCGAGCTTGGGCTCAACCTCCACGTCGGATGCTCCTTACTGTCCGCTGAACCACTTTTCCTCGAGCTTCTTCATGAAGCCGTCGGCCTTCATCGATGCCAGCGTCTTGTTCAGCGCGGCAGCCATCTCGGTGTCTTCCTTGCGAACCGCGATGCCGGCCATGCGCTTCTCCCACGCGGGGGTGACGGTGAGGTTCTTCATGTCCTTGCTCTGGTGCTGCAGCGCCGGCAGGTTGTTGACGACGAGCTTGACGCGGCCCGCATCGAGGTCCTTGATGGCCAGCATGAGCGTGTCGTAGACCTTGATGTTGCTGCCCGACGGGAAGTTGTCCTTGGCCCAGGCGGCGCCTGCGGAGCCGATCTCGACGCCGATGGTGTCCTTCGCATCGACCTTGTTCGGCGTCAGGCCGGCGTCGGCCTTGTTGACGGCGGCGCCGATGTCGGCGTCGAGGTAGCCATCGGTGAAGAGCACCTGCTCGGCACGTGCCGGCGTGACGGTCATCGACGAGATCAGGATGTCGGTGCGCTTGGACTTGAGCGTGCCGATGATGCCCTTGTACTCGACCACGACCCAGTCGGTCTTCAGGCCCAGGCGGCGGGCGATCTCGTTGCCCATGTCGATGTCGAAGCCCACCAGCTTGCCGTTCTCCATGAACTCCATCGGCGGGTAGTGGCCCGAGTTGGCGATGCTGAGGACGCCCGGCTTGGCGGTGGCGGGCGCTTGCGCATGGGCGGCGCCGAGGGTGGCGAACGCACCGATCAGCGATGCACAGGCCACGGCGAGCAATTGCGACCGGCGGGTGAGGTAACTGAACATTCTGGACTCCAGGGATTGAGGAAGGAAGCGATGGATGCGTGACGGTCAGGTCACGCGGATGCGGGTTTCGAGGAACTTGTTGAGCCCGATGAGCGGCAGCGCCAGGATGAAATAGCCGAGCGCGACCCCCATCAGCGGACTGAAGGTGTTGGCGCGCCATGACATGGTCTCGACACCGACGCGCAGCAGGTCGGCAATGGCGATGGTCGAGACGAGCGAGGTCTGCTTCAGCGTCGAGAGCACCTCGTTCGACAGCGGCGCGAGCACGCGCCGCATGGCCTGCGGCAGGATCACCCAGCGCATCGCCTGGAAGTGCGACAGCCCGATGGCGCGCGCCGCCCGGATCTGCGCCGGCGCCACCGACTCGATGCCGGCACGGATGATTTCCGTGGCATAGGCGCCGAAGGTGATCGACAGTCCGACGATGGCCACCGGCAGCGCGTCGATGTTGATGCCCAGCGACGGCAGGCCGTAATACAGCAGCGTCAGCGTGAGCAGCAGCGGCATCGTGCGGAAGAAGAACACGTAGACCGCGGCGACACGGCGCGGCAGCGCGGCGCGGGCCACGCGCCCCTGCGCCATGAAGAAGCCGATCACGATGCCGAGCGCGCTCGACACCACCGTCAGCATGATCGTGATGCCCGCGCCCTTCACCAGCAGGGGCAGCGTTTCGAGAAATATCTTGAGATCGAAGTCCATGTCGCTCGGCTCACTCCACGGGCCACTTGGGCATGACTTTGGCGCCGAGTCCCGACTCGCGCGCGATGCGCCTGCCGCGTGTCTGCGATTCGAGCAATGCGCGTTCCTCGTCGATGGTCAACACCAGGCCGTTCTCCATCAACACCTCGCCGTTGCACACCACGGTGTCCGCGCCGCCGCGGGCGGCAAACACCAGATTGGCGATGGGATTGAGCACCGGCTGCCATTCGGGTTTGCGGGTGTCGAATATCGCGATGTCGGCACGCTTGCCCGGCTCCAGCGAACCGATCTCGTCGCTCCACAGCGCACAGCGCGCACCGTGCAGCGTGGCCATCTCGATGGCCGTCTCGGGTGGCAGCACGCTGGGATCGAGCCGCTGCGACTTGGCGCCGCCTGCCGCCAGATTCATCTGCCGCACGACATCCACGAAGTTGCTCGACATGGCGCTGTCCGAACCCAGCGACACGCTCACGCCGAGTTCGAGCATCTCGGGAAAGCGCCCGAACTCCATGCTGCCCATCCCGAGGCGATAGCCGGCGGAGGGAGAGCACGAGACCTTGATGTCGTGCCTGACGCACAGCGCGATCTCCCTGGGGCTGGCCCAGCCCATGTGGATCACCAGGAGGTTCGGGCCGAGCGCACCGAGCACGTCCATGCGCTCGAGATCGTGCATGCCGAACTTCACGCGTGCGGCCACCACCTCGTCGCGCGACTCGGACGCATGCAATGCCAGACCCACACCGAGGTCGTCGGCACGAGCCTTGGCGCGCCGGATCAGGTCGTCGGAACACACGGCCAGCACGCGCAGGCCGAACCAGGTCCGCACACGCCCGTCATGCAATCCATCGAGGCGGCGCACGGCGGCCTCGGCATGGCCCAGCGCTTCATCGGCCGTCTCGCGCCTCAGGTGCGACGACAGCTCGCCCATCGGTGTGCTGTGCACGTCGAAGGCGATGCGCGCGATCACGCCGCGCATGCCGCTCTCGCCGATGGCACGCGCCATCTGATCGGGGAAATAGTTGCCCGGGTCGACGAAGCAGGTCGTGCCTGCGCGGATCATCTCCAGCTGGCAGTTGATCGCCGCCCAGTACGCATCTTCTTCGGACAGCTGCTGCTCGTAGCCGTAGAGGCGTTCGAACAGATGCACGGGCAGGTCGCATCCATCGCACAGGCCGCGGCCCAGCTGCTGCGAATTGTGGACATGGGTGTCGACGAGTCCTGGCATCACGAGCTTGCCGGCCGCATCGATGATCTTGTCGGCCTGGAAGAAGCTCTCGATCTCTTCAGTCTTGCCAACGGCGACGATCCGGCTGCCCTCGATGGCGACGGCGCCGTCGCTGACGATGCGACGGGTGGGGTCCATGGTGACAAGCCAATCGGCATGTCGGATCAGGAGGCGCCGATTCGGTTGCGCAGATTCGGGAGCAGTGGGCATATACGAAGTCCACCAAGCAGTATTTATGCCATCCGCTGTCGTATGCATGTGCCGCCGACTCGGGCGTCTTTCGACAGAAGACTGCTGAAGGGGGTGTGGCCAAGAGAACACCAGGGCGTCGATTACGGCAATCGATGGCCGAATGCCCGAAGCCCCAGGTCGACCGACTTCAAAAATACAAAAACTGCATTCCTGAATGCACCAAAGACCACAGATCGGCACCGATTCCGATCACGGCGCATGCAATTGGCACACCCAACCATACGGATCTCTCGAAATTGGATGGCATAGCTTCTGCTTAGAACAGGGGGATGACTTCCAATTCCCCCCTTCGCGCGTTCGAGCAACGCAACGCCTACTTCGACAGGCTGTGCAACACGCCCGGCCTGATGTGGCTTGGCCAGAACACCAACCACTTCGAGCCGCATCCCTCGGTGATCGACGCGGTCGTGGCCGCGCTGAAGGACGGCAGCTACCACGCCTATGCGCCGCCGGCCGGCTTCGAGGAACTGCGCCGATTGATCGTCGAGGACGCCGGCGTTCCGGGCGCCTCGGCCTTCGTGACCGACGGCGCGGTCGAGGCGCTCTACAACGTGTGCAGCAATATCTGCGAGCCCGGCACGGACTTCGTCACCACGGACCCGAGCTGGGCCTGGCCGATGCACTTCGCGCGCAAGGCCGGCGCGAACGTGGTGGAGCTGCCCATCTACAGCGCGGCGCAGGGCTACAAGCTCACGCCCGAACAGCTTCAGGCGGCCGTCGGCCCGAACACGCGGGTGATCTACCTGGTGGACCCGAACAACCCGCTGGGCACCTGCCACACGGCCGACGAGATCCGCGCGTTCACCGACATCGCGCGTTCGGTCGACGCCTACCTGATCCACGACGCGACCTATTCGCAGTTCGCGGAAGGCTTTGCGCCGGCCTTCAACTTCTATCCGGAGAAGGCCATCGTCACCTACAGCTTCTCGAAGTGGCTGGGCCTGGCCGGCATGCGGCTGGGCGCGGTGCTGGCGCATCCCGACATCATCGAGCGCATCGCGACCGCGCCGCCGAACAACCTGGGCAGCAACGTGCTGTCGCAGCGCGCCGCCATCGCCGGGCTGAAGAGCAAGGCCGAATGGTTTCCGCAGATCCTGCGCCGGCTGCGCGCCAACCAGGCGGCGGTGAAGGAAGCGGTCGATCGCATTCCCGGCCTGCACATCCCGGTGTACCCCTCGCACGCCAACCTGCTGGTGATCGAGACGGTCGATGCCGGCATCCGTCCCGAGGCGCTGGTCGAGGCCTACCAGGCCGAGGGAATCATGATCCGCCAGGGCACGTACCACACCAGGCGCTTCGGCGAACGCTTCGTCAAGGTGAGCCTCACGGTGCCTGAAGCCTGGGCCCAGCGCTTCTGCGAGCTGCTCCCCGCCATGGTCGAGCGCGCCCGCACCCTTCCCCCTTCCGACGCCCTGTTCTGACACGCCACACCATGCCCTACCTCAACGCCCGAGACGGCACACGCCTCTACTACGAAGAAGCCGGCAGCGGCACGCCGATCGTGTTCGTGCACGAGTTCGGCGGCGACGGCCGCAGCTGGGAGCCGCAGATGCGCTACTTCACGCGGCGCTACCGCTGCATCAGCTTCTGCGCGCGCGGCTATCCGCCATCGGACGTTCCGGAAGATGTCGAGCGCTATTCGCAAGCCATCGCGACCGACGACATCGCGGACGTGATGGACGGCCTGGGCATCGACAAGGCGCACGTCGTCGGCCTGTCGATGGGCGGCTTCGCGACACTGCACTTCGGGCTGCGCTATGCGTCGCGCGCGCTGTCGCTGGTGGTGGCGGGCGCCGGCTATGGCGCCGAGAAGGCGCTGGAGGACTACTTCCGCGACGTCTCGCTCGAGGTGGCGCGCAAGTTCGAGGAAATCGGCTCGGTCGAGTTCGCCAAGATCTACTCGACCGCCGCTTCGCGCATCGTGTTCCAGCTGAAGGACCCGCGCGGCTGGCAGGAGTTCGCGACGCAGCTCAGCGAGCACTCGGCTATCGGCTCGGCCCGCACGATGCAGGGCGTGCAGGCGCGCCGCCCGTCGATCTATGACCTCGAAGCCGAGCTCAAGGCGATGCAGGTGCCCACGCTGGTGATCGTCGGCGACGAGGACGACCACTGCCTGCAGCCCGGCATCTTCCTGAAGAAGACGATTCCCGCGAGCGGCCTGCTGGTGCTGCCGAAGACCGGCCACACGCTCAACATCGACGAGCCCGCGCTGTTCAACCAGTTCGTGTCCGACTTTCTCGCGACCGTCGAACAGGGCAAGTACCTGCCGCGCGATCCGCGCTCGATGCCCGCAGAGATCATGAAGACATCGTGACCGTGCCGATGTCCGCGTCCGCCCTGCCTTCCTCGTTCGTCAGCGAGGCGCGCCTCTGGCAGCGTCACGTCGACATGGCGCGCTTCGGTGCCACCGCGGCTGGCGGCGTGAACCGGCAGGCGCTGTCGGCCGAGGACGCGCAGGCTCAGGCCGAACTCGTGCGCTGGGGCGGGCCGCTCGGCCTCTCGGCCAGCCGCGATGGGGTGGGCAACCTGTTCCTGCGCATGGACGGCAGCGACCCGGCGGCGGCGCCGGTGCTCAGCGGATCGCACCTCGACAGCCAGCCGACCGGCGGGCGCTTCGACGGCGTCTACGGGGTGCTGGCCGCCCTCGAGGCGGTCGAGGCGATCCGTCAGAGTGGCATCGTGCCGACCCGACCGATCGAGATCGTCGCGTGGATGAACGAGGAAGGCTCGCGCTTCGCGCCCGGCATGATGGGCTCGGCCGTGTTCGCAGGCGACCGCACGCTGGCCGAGACCGAGGCCGCCTCCGACGCCGCAGGCATCAGTGTCGGCGTGGCGCTGCAGGACATCGCTCGGCAGCTCGCGCACATCCCGCAACGGCCGATCGGCGGGCCGGTGCATGCCTATGTCGAAGCGCACATCGAACAGGGCCCGGTGCT
>CAIQMJ010000720.1 GCA_903872875.1 uncultured Variovorax sp. | reverse complement strand
GTCGCACGATGCGGGTCTCGTCTTCGTAGCGCAACGGCAGGTAGAGCGCGAAGTCGATCGGACGCAACAGGCCGAGCTTGCGCAGTGCGCGCTGGACCGGGCTCAGACCGGAACCGGGCGCCTGCGGCGCAGCGGCAGCGCTTGCGGGAACTTCTACTTTCTTCCGAGCGGTCACGGTGTATGGGACGAGTTCAGCACAAGTCCTGCAGCGCGCTACGGGCGTCGGGAAAGTGGAACCGGAAGCCCGTTGCCAACAGCTGCGCCGGTGCCACGCGCTGCCCCTCGAGCAACAGGTCGGCCTGTTCGCCCAGCGCCAGCCGCATCGGCCAGCCCGGCGTCGGCAGCCAGAACGGGCGATGCAACACCTTGGCCGCCACGCGTGTGAAGGCCTCCTGCGCGACGGCGCCGGGCGCGGTGAAGTTGTAGACCTGCGGCGCGATCGGCGCATCCGTCCGCCGGGCCATCGCGGCCATCCCCCATACATGCGACATGGCACGCAACACGTCCTGCACATGCACCCACGACAGCACCTGCTGCCCCGAACCGAGGCGCCCGCCCGCCCCCATGCGCACCGGCAGCAGCAACTTGGGCAACGAGCCCTCGTCACCGAGCACGATGCCGAGCCGCGTGCAGACCACGCGCACGCCATATGCCGTGGCCGCATGGGCCGCGGCCTCCCAGCGCTGGCACAGTTCGGACATGAAGATGGCCTGGGACGGGCTTTGCTCCGTGAGCGCTGTCGCATCGCCCTGGCGCTGAATGCCGTAGTAGCCGATGGCGGAGCCCGAGATCAGCAGCCACGGCCGGATGGCCAGCGCGCCGATCCAGGCCACGAGCGCCTGCGTCAGCCCCTCACGGCTGCGCAGCAGCGCCGCCTTGCGAGCCGCGCTCCAGCGCGGCCCGACGATCGGCGACCCGGCCAGATTGATCACCACGTCGACCGCCGGCGATGCAGGCAGCTCCTCCAGCCGCTGCACGCAGCGAACGGCCGGGTCGAAGCGCTTCGCGGCGGCGGTGGGATCGCGTGTCCACACGCTGACCGCATGCCCATCGTCGCGCAATGCCTGCACCAGCTGCCGGCCGATGAAGCCGGTGCCACCGGTCAGCAGTACATGCTGCGGCGTCGCTCCGAAGCGAAGCCGCTCTGTCCGATCCTGCGGCTGCAGAGCGGGCTCGGAGGCCGGTCGAGGATCGATGGTGGAAGTCATGGTCTTGATTCTGCCGCGCCGATCGGCGATGGACCCGTGCGCCGCCGGTATTTGCGCACATGGGACAATCGCGCTCGCCTTTTTCTTACCCATGCCTCCTTGGCACGGGCCCGTCCGGCCCTCAAGCACCATGCGCGCCTTCACGCTTTCCGATTTCGACTTCGACCTGCCCCCCGAACTGGTGGCACAACACCCCGCCACCGAACGCACGTCCTCCCGCCTCCTCGACGGCACGGCCGACCAGCCGGTCGACCGCATCTTCCGCAACCTGCCCGATCTGCTGCGCAGCGGCGACCTGCTGGTCTTCAACGACACCCGCGTGGTCAAGGCGCGCCTGTTCGGCGAGAAGCCGACCGGCGGCAAGCTGGAGCT
>CAIQMJ010000719.1 GCA_903872875.1 uncultured Variovorax sp. | reverse complement strand
TGGATGCGAAAGCCAGTCTTGCCCTTCTGGGCGTCCGCCCACAGACGCTCTACGCCTATGTGAGCAGGGGGGCCATCCGCAGCGTGCCCCAGCCCGGAACGAAGGCGCACCTGTACAGCCGCTCGGACATCGAACGGGTCATGGCGCGCGCGGCCGCCCGTGCGGGCCACGCCGCGGCGGCAGCCGGTGCGATGGACCATGGGCCACCCATCGTCAGCAGCGGCATCACGGAAATCACCGAGGCGGGTCCAGCCTACCGGGGCTACCTGGCCTGCGACCTCGCGCGGCAAGGCGTTCCGTTCGAGCGGGTCTGCGAATTGCTCTGGGGCGCTCCTCTCGATGTCGCGAGGGCCGGCGCCTGGAGAATACCTCCGCGCGACCAGGCACTGGCCCGCGAGGCCGGATTGCGGATACTGCACGGTATCGACCCTCACCGCGTGTACGGGTCGCTCGCGATGCTGGCTCTCCAGTTGGAGCGCAGCCGCAGGATGTCGGGCGGTGGAGGTCTGGACGCGGGCGTCGTGCAAGAGGCGCGCTTGCTGATCTGTGCCGCGGCGCAAGCGCTGGGATGCGTCGGCCCGGCCCGTGCGCTGACGCTGCCGGAGCGCTCCGAATCGATCGCGTCGACGCTGATCCGGTCCTTTGGATGCGAAGCCACGCCAGCGCGGATCCGCGCGGTGAACGCGCTGCTCGTGCTCCTCGCGGACCACGAACTGCCGCCGGGCACCCTGGCGGTCCGGGCGGCGGCTTCGGGAGGCGCGAACCTTTTCGACTGCATTGCCGTGGGCATCTGCGCAAGCGCCGGGACCGAGATCGCCGGGCACTATGCGGTCGTGGACCGGTTCCTCACCGCAAGGCCGTCCGCGACGGCGCTGCGCGACAAGGCCCTGCGCCTGCACCAGCGGGCGCAGCGGATCCCGGGCTTCACGCATCCGCTCTACCTGGGCGGCGACCCGCGCGCGAAGCACCTGCTCGCCATCGCCACTGAGCTGGCCGACGACTCCTTCAACATGCGACAGGTCGCCGACTTCGTCGGTTGGGCGCAGGAGAATCTCGCGGACCATCCAAGGCATGAGTTCGCCGTCGTCTGCCTGGTGCGGGCGCTCCGGCTTCCCGTCTGGTCGGCAGCGGTCTTCTTCCTGGTGGCGCGCATGGCCGGCTGGGCTGCGCATGTGCAGGAGCAGCGCGGCGTGACCGGCCTCTGGCGGCCGCGCGCCCGTTACGTCCCCCGCCCATGAGCGTGGCAGGGCCCGTGCGCGTCGCTAGCGCCGCCCTGTGTCGCTCGGAGCCGAGAGGCGATCCTCTGGAGGAGCGGACTGGACGCCGGGCATTGCGGGCCCGCGGCAACCGGCCTGCCGCTGCGAACTCGTGCGTCTCCCTCTTTGCGAGGGGCAGCCCCGATGACGGCGATGGCCACTCCGCATTTGCGCTGCCGCCTGCTAAGCGGTGCGTCCGCGCGGTGGTGGTTGGAAGAGGGCATGGTGCGGGTGGAAGACCTGCCGCGCGTCACCGACCTGGCCTACTCCAACAGCCTGCGCCGCTGGATCACGGCGGAGTTGGCCTGAGCACTGCCCGGAGGTACTATGACGCCGAGGCGCTGAATTTGCCGGTCTGCAGCCAGGCGGCAATACCGGCTGCCAACTGGTCGCTGTTGCTCTCCATCATCATCATGTGGCCGTTGCCCTGGATGCCCCGGTCGCCCAGCGGAATGAATTCCGCGCGCGCCCCGATGTCGTTCAGCCAGTCGACGATGGGCTTGTCGATGGCGGCCGTGTGGTCCGCGTCGTTGGTGCCCATGATCAGGGCCACGCGCTTGCCCTTGTAGCCCGAGGGGTCGGTCACACGGGGCGCGCTGTTCTCATAGTTCACCCGCTCTAGCAGCAGGCGGGGCGGAATGACGGTCAGGCTGGCCAGGTAGCTGTCCAGGTGCTCGCGCGGGAAGCGCGTGCTGCTGCCGACCAGCTTCTTGGTGGCCCAGCCCGGTTCGGCAACGAAGGGCCGCTTGCGGCTGAGCTTGAGCACCGGAGCGCCGGGTGCCAAGCGGACTTCCACGTGGTCCGACGTGCTGGTCAGGAACTCGGTCGGCGCGCTGACGTTGGCCGGCCCGCCAGGTGCGATTGCCACCAGGGAGACGATGCGGTCGCCGAAGAGTTCGAGCAGCTTCCAGCCGAAGGGGCCCGACATCGAATGCGTCATGACGATCGCCGGGCGGTCCAGCGTGGCCAGCACCTTGCCAAGGCCCTTCACGACCGTCTCGCCCGACAGGTCGTCGTAGGGGATGTAGCCGCTGCGACCGGTGCCTGCCCAGTCAGGGACCACCACCTGGTAGCCCTGGGCTGCGAAGAAGGGCGCCCAGCCCGGGCGGCCATCGGCGGTCGCCATGTAGCAGGAGCCGGTGTGCGCCCCGCCGTGGATCAGCACCATGGGCGGCTTGCGGGTCTTCGCGACCGGCTCCAGAACCTCGTAGTAGGTCGAAGGACCGGCCACAAAGCCGCTGCGCACCCGCACGGCGGCGTGGGGGGGCGTGCTGGCGCCGGAGGCGCCGGTGCTGGTGGCCGCGGCTAGGACGGCACCCATGCCAGCACTGGTGCG
>CAIQMJ010000718.1 GCA_903872875.1 uncultured Variovorax sp. | reverse complement strand
TGCGCATGGACACGGCCTTGTCCGATGAGCGCGACCAGATTGCACCCCGTGTGCGTGCGCTGATGCAAAGCATCCTCGACCGCTACAAGGTCGGTGTCGAGGTGGTGGGCATCAACCTGCAGCAAGGGGGCGTGCGCCCACCCGAGCAGGTGCAGGCGGCCTTTGACGATGTGCTCAAGGCCGGCCAGGAGCGGGAACGTGCCAAGAACGAGGCCCAGGCCTATGCCAACGACGTGATTCCGCGTGCGGTGGGCTCGGCCTCCCGCCTGAAGGAAGAGGCCGAGGCTTACAAGGGCCGCATCGTGGCCCAGGCCCAGGGTGATGCGCAACGCTTCAAGTCCGTGCTGACCGAATACCAGAAGGCGCCCCAGGTCACACGTGACCGCATGTACATCGACACCATGCAGCAGATCTACGGCAACGTGACCAAGGTGCTGGTCGAGTCGCGCCAAGGTGGCAACCTGCTGTACATGCCGCTCGACAAGATCCTGCAGCAGGCAGGCTCTGCGCCGGTGGAGGCCGCACCCGCCGCCGCCGTGCCTCAGGCCCCCGCCAGCGCACCGGCCACCGGTGCTGCGTTTTCCAACGAGTCGCGTGCTCGTGACAACGGCCGCTCGCGTGACCGCGAGTCGCGCTAGGGAGTAGCTTCGTGAACAGAATCGGATTTTTCATTTCATCGTTGCTGGTGGCCCTCGCGCTGCTGAGCTCCATGCTGTTCGTGGTTGACCAGCGTCAGTTCGGGGTGGTCTACGCCCTGGGGCAGATCAAGGAAGTCATCACCGAGCCCGGCCTGAACTTCAAGCTGCCGCCGCCGTTCCAGAACGTGTCGTACATCGACAAGCGGCTGCTCATGCTCGACAGCACCGACACCGAGCCCATGCTGACCGCTGAGAAGCAGCGCGTGGTGATCGATTGGTATGTGCGCTGGCGCATCGCCGACCCGCTGGAGTACATCCGCAACGTGGGTCTGGATGAGACCGCCGGTGCCAACCAGCTCAACCGCGTGGTGCGCAATGCGTTCCAGGAAGAGGTCAACAAGCACACCGTCAAGGAGCTGCTGTCGGCCAAGCGCGAAGCGGTCATGAACGACGTGCGGCGCGAGGTGCTCAAGGTGGTCAAGGGCGACAAGCCCTGGGGCGTGGAAGTGGAGGACGTGCGCGTCACCCGTGTCGACTACGTGGACGCCATCACCGAGTCGGTCTACCGCCGCATGGAGGCCGAGCGCAAGCGCGTGGCCAACGAGTTGCGCTCCACCGGGGGCGCCGAGGGTGAAAAGATCCGGGCCGACGCCGATCGTCAACGCGAAATCACGGTGGCGAACGCCTACCGCGAAGCGCAGCAGATCAAGGGCGAGGGCGATGCCGAGGCGGCCCGCACCTATGCCGAGGCCTTCGGCAAAGATCCGCAGTTCGCGCAGTTCTACCGCAGCCTGGACGCCTACAAGGCCACCCTGAACAAGAAGAGCGATGTGGTGGTGGTCGATCCATCCACCTCCGAGTTCTTCCGCATCTTCCGCGGCGCTGCACCCACAGCCCCTGCCGGCAAGAAGTGAGCGCGGGTGTTGGACTCTGATGCGCTGTGGCTGGCGCTGGGCTTTGTCTTGGTGATTGAGGGGTTTTTTCCCTTTCTTTCACCCAGCGCCTGGCGTCAGACATTC
>CAIQMJ010000717.1 GCA_903872875.1 uncultured Variovorax sp. | reverse complement strand
GCGGGCTTCCTGCGCGTGCGCGGCGGCAGCAACCCGCTGGACATCACCGGCGTGCATCCCGAAACCTATCCGCTTGTCGAGCAGATCATGCAGAAGACCGGCAAGCCGATCACCGAGCTGATGGGCCGCGCCGAGATGCTCAAGACGCTCAAGCCCGAGCTGTTCGCCAACGAGAAGTTCGGCGTCATCACGGTCAAGGACATCCTCGGCGAACTCGAGAAGCCGGGCCGCGATCCGCGCCCCGACTTCAAGGTGGCGCGCTTCAACGACGGCGTGGAGGACATCGCCGACCTGAAGGAAGGCATGGTGCTCGAAGGCACGGTGAGCAACGTCGCGCAGTTCGGTGCCTTCATCGACCTGGGCGTTCACCAGGACGGCCTGGTGCACGTGAGCCAGCTGAGCCACAAGTTCGTGAACGATGCGCGCGAGGTCGTGAAGACCGGCGACATCGTCAGGGTGAAGGTGATGGAGGTCGACGTGGTGCGCAAGCGGATCGGCCTCTCCATGAAGCTCGACGCCGCACCGGCGCGGCGCGACGGGCCGCGCGACAACCGCTTCGAGGGCGCGGGCCGCGGCCAGCAGCAGCAACGCCGCGACAGCGCGCCGCAGCCGGCCGGGCAGATGGCCAGCGCCTTCGCCAAACTGCAGGGGCTGCGCAAGTAGCGGTGCGTGGGCGGAGGCGGCAGGTCGCTGCGGGCACTGTCTGCCCGCCGCAGAAGCCGTTGGCCTGCGCGTTCGTCTGCAATTGCCGATGATCGGGGGGCCAGCCGCCACCCACTCACCGCGTCATCGACATGAAAGCGCTTCGTTTCTACGCCGGCCCCGCCGCCCGACAGCACATCGCCCGCCACGGTCTGCGCCCGCAGGACGTCCGCACCATTCCCGGCGCCGCCGGTGGCCCGAAGGGGCTGGTGCTCGGCGCGATTGACCGCTTTCTCTTTGCCGACTGGCTGCCGCGTTCGAGCCAGCCGATCGACCTGGTCGGCGCGTCGATCGGCGCCTGGCGACTGGCCAATGCCTGCCTGGACGACGCGGAACATACGCTGCGGGACTTCGAGCACGGCTACATCCATCAGGAATTCACGCTGCCGCCAGGCCAGAAGCGGCTGACGGCGCGCGAGGTGAGCCGCCAGTTCGGCGAAGGCCTGAGCGGCTTCTACGGCGGCCGGGCCCAGCAGGTGCTCGCGCATCCGCGCTACCGGCTGCATGTGATCACGGCGCATGGCCGGCACCTGCTCGGGCGTGAGGGCAGGGCGCGCACGCCGATGGGCTACCTGGGCGCTTTCGTTGCCAACGGTGTGCGCCGCCGCGCGCTCGGCGGCTGGCTGGAGCGGGTCGTCTTCTCCACCGGCGGTGCGGCCGAGCTGCCTTTCGGGACGAGCGATTTCACGACTCGGCGCGCGCCGCTGAACGAAGCGAATTTCGAACTCGCATTGCGCGCTTCCTGCTCGATCCCGTTCATGCTGGAGGCGGTGCACGACATCCCGGACGCACCGACCGGCGCCTACTGGGACGGTGGCATCACCGACTACCACCTGCACCTCGACTACCGGCCCGGCGATGCCGGTCTGGTGCTGTACCCGCACTTCCAGAAAGCCGTGGTGCCCGGCTGGCTCGACAAGGGCCTGAAGTGGCGCCACAAGGCCACGCACTTCCTGGACCGCATGGTGCTGCTGGCGCCCGATCCGGCCTGGATCGCGACGCTGCCCGATGGCAAGCTGCCCGACCGCAACGACTTCGCGCACTACGCCGGCGATTCGTCTGCGCGCATGCGGGCCTGGCGCACCGCTGCAGCTGCGTCGCAGCAGCTGGCGGATGAGTTCGCGGCGTGGCTGGAAAAGCCGGACATGGGGCGGGTCGAGGCGCTGTAGGCGGCCCGCCTTGAGGCTCGCATGTGGCGGGACGCCGGGAAGGGAGCGGGGCCGCATCGCCGCGCGGATGCCCGGACCTGAATATCGCTATTGAAGCCTCGCAAAGTGGCTGGGCGCCTGTCCCACATGCCGGCTGAAGGCCGTGCTGAACGTGCTCGCGGAGCCGTAGCCGACGCGCTCGGCCACTTCCGCAATGGCAATGCCGCTTCGGCCGAGCAGTTCTTTCGCAAGGGCCATTCGCCAGGAAAGCAGGTATTCCATGGGAGGAATCCCGACCGCCCGCGAGAACCGTGCGAAGAACGCCGAACGCGACAG
>CAIQMJ010000716.1 GCA_903872875.1 uncultured Variovorax sp. | reverse complement strand
TGATCGGTCTGCAGCTCCGCCCCGAAGGCCCCTACCTGCAGGACGCCACGTCCGACACGCTGCGCAACTGGTGCAACGGCATCGGCGACCTGAATCCGCTGTACCGCGACCCGGGCTATGCCGGCAGGACGCGCTTCGGCTCGCAGGTCGGCCATCCGATGTTCCCGATGGCCTTCGGCTGGCTGGGCCGCACCCGCTGGGGCCTGCCAGGCGTCCACGGCTTCTATGCCGGCAACGACTGGGAGCTGTTCCGCCACGTGCGTCCGGGCGACCGCATCAGCGCCGTCGAGCGCGTGGTCGGCGTCGAAGTGAAGGAGAGCAAGTTCTCCGGCCGCCTGGTGCTGCAGTACGTCGAGGCCTGCTACTACAACCAGCGCAGCGAACTCGTCGCACGCGGCCTGGGCACCTGCACGCGGCACGAGCGCAAGCAGGCCCGCGAGACCGGCAAGTACAAGGACATCTCGCAGCACGAATACAGCAGCGAGGAACACGACCGCATCGACCGCGCGGTGCTCGACGAGCCGAACAACATCCGTGGCGCCAACGTGCGCTATTGGGAGGACGTGGAAGTCGGCGAGGAACTGCCGCCGATCGCGCGCGGCCCGCTGTCGCTGATGGACACGATGGGCTTCCTGGTCGGCTGCGGCCGCGGCCACACGCACGGCGTGGTGCTGCAGGCGGCGGTCAAGCATCCCGGCCACTTCTTCCGCAACCCGGAAGCGGGCGGCGGCGTGGAGTACACCGGCATCGGGCACCACCGCGAATCGGTCGCCAAGGAAGTCGGCGTGCCCGGCACCTACGACTACGGCCCGCAGCGTTCGTCGTGGATGTGCACGCTGGTCACCAACTGGATGGGCGACGCCGGCTTCCTGAAGCGCGTGCGCACCGAGATGCGCCGCTTCAACATCGTCGGCGACACCACCTGGTGCAAGGGCAAGGTCGTGCGCAAGTACGTGAAGGACGGCTATGCGCTGGTCGACATCGAACTCGCGGCCGAGAACCAGCGCGGCGAAGTGACGACACCCGGCATCGCGACCGTCGCGCTCCCGTCGCGCAACGTGCAACTGCCGGCCTTCGTCGACGGCGCCGCGGTCGACCTCGAACTGCCGGTCGTGCGCTGAGCGACCCGTCCCGAAGACGACAAGACCAGAAGACAAGAAGAGGGCCTCGCGCACATGTCACCAGCCGCAGCCAATGCCCCGCTTGCCGGCACCCGCGTCCTCGAGCGTTCGCGCGGGGTGGCGGGCGCCTATGCGGGGCGACTTCTCTCGACGCTCGGCGCCGAGACGATCCTGCTCGAGGACCACGACGGCTCGCCGCTGCGGCGCGAGCCGCCGATGCTGCAGGCCGGGCGGGGCATCAGCGCCGTCTTCGCCTACCTGGCCGCGGGCAAGCGCAGCATGCGCTGCGACCCGCGCATCGCAGCGGACCGGCGCCTGCTGGACCGCCAGCTGGCGCGCGCCGACATCCTGATCGACGACACGCCGCTGGCCGAGCGCGCGGCCTGCGGGCTCGACGCGGACATGCTGGCCGCGCGCCATCCGCGACTCATCCATGCCTCGGTGCTGCCCTTCGGGGCCAGCGGTGCCAAGGCCGGATGGAAGGGCGAGGAGCTCAATCTCCAGCATGCCGGCGGGGAGGGCTACCTGCTGCCGAACGGGCTGTCGAACGAACTCTTCCCCGACCGTCCGCCGCTGAAGATCTACGGCCACTTCGCGGCCTACCAGGGCGGCGTCGCGACCGCGCTGTCGGCGCTGGCCGCGCTGTGGGCGCGCGAGGCCGTGGGCGGCCAGTGCGTCGACGTCGGCGTGCAGGACGCGGTGGCAGCGGTCGGCGCGTTCGCCCTGCAACGGCTCGGCGACGGATCGCTGGAGCACCGGACCACCCGGCGCTTCCGCTACGGCGGCGTGTTCGAGGCGAACGACGGCTTCGTCGAATTCCTGATGCTGGAAGACCGGCAATGGGATGCCTTCGTCGACCTGCTCGGCCGGCCGGCCTGGGCGCTCGCGCCCGCGCTGTCGGACCCGCTGGAACGCAGCCGGCGCGGGGACGAGATCAACACGCAGATCCGCGCCTGGGCCCGTACCCAGGCGGTGGACGACATGGTCGCGCGGGCGCAGTCGCTCGGCGTGCCCGCCGCCAGGTACCGCGACCCGGCCGAAGTGCTGCGTGGCGCGCATGAACGTGCCCGCGAGCTGTTCACCCGCGTCGCGCTGCCGGACGGCACCGACGCCGAGGTGCTGGTCGCGCCGTTCCAGTTCCGCTGCACGCCGCTGCGGATCGGCTCGGGCGTGCCCGTGCTGGGCGAATACAACGAGGAAGACGACGGCGCGCCGGTGGCGGCGGCCGTGGTGGAGGAGACGACATGAGCGACGCCAGGCCGCCCGCAGGCATGCCGGCCAGTCCGCTGGCCGGCGTCCGCATCGCGGACTTCACGATCCATGCGGCGGGGCCGTTCTGCACCCACATGCTCAGCCAGATGGGCGCCGAGTGCATCAAGATCGAAAGCCGCTCGCGGCCCGACGCCTTCCGCAAGCCGCACGCGGTGTACGGCCGGATGGAGGCCGCGACCTTCGACCAGGTGTCGTCCAACAAGCTGTCGGTGCGGTTGAACCTGAAGGATGCCGAAGGCGTGGCGCTCGCGCGTCGCATCGTCGCGTTGTCCGACGTGGCGGCCGAGAGCTTCCGGCCCGGCGTGATGCGCCGGCTCGGGCTGGACTTCGACGCGCTCTGTGCAGCCAAGTCCGACATCGTGATGCTGTCGCTGTCCGCGTCCGGCCAGACCGGCCCGGACTCGCACTTCGCCGGCTATGCGCCGCTGTTCGGCGCCTGGGGCGGCCTGGGCTGGATGAGCGGCTACAGCGACGGCCCGCCGGTCGAGATGCGGCACGTGATGGACCACACCGCAGGCCTGCATGCCGCACTGGCCGTGGTCGCCGCGCTGCACCAGCGCCGCCGTACCGGCAGGCCGCAGCACGTCGACCTGGCGGCCCGCGAAGTCGCTTCGGCGATGGTGGGCGATGCGCTGGTACAGGCCTCGCTGGGCGAGCAGCCGGTGCGGCCGGGCAACGGCCATGCGGGCATGTCGCCGCACGGTGTCTTCGCGACAGCGAAGCCCGACCGCTGGCTCACGCTGGCCGTGCGCACCGATGCCCAATGGCAGGCGCTGGCAGCGCGCCTAGGCCATGCCGCGTACGCGACCGATCCACGCTACGCGCATGCGGCCGATCGCCTGGTGCGCTGGCAGGAAGTCGATGCGCTGGTCGGCGACTGGCTGGCGTCGGTCGATGCCGACGACATCAGCGCGTTGCTCCAGGCCGACGGCGTGGCTGCGCATGTGTCGTGGACCATCGCGGACCTGGCGGCGGACGGCCATCTGCGGGCGCGCGGCGCGGTCACGCAGGTGGAGGCCGCCGGCATTCCATCGCGTGCCGCCGTGGGCGCGCTGGCACGTTTTTCGGCCACGCCCGACGTCGGCATCCGGCGCCTCACGCCGGCCCTCGGGCAGGACGAGGACTATGTGTTCGGCGAACTGCTGGGCATGTCGTCGGACACGCGGCGCGCGCTGGAGGCGCGCGAGGTCATCTACTGAGGCGCCGGCCCACGGCTGCCGCCCGTTCACCTGTTCGCCCGTTCGTTCATCAGGAGACAACGTCTTGCAAACCAGTTCACTCGCCGGCTGCCGCGTCATCGAGCTCGGCACCATGCTGGCCGCGCCCTTTGCGGCCCACATCCTCGGGCAGCTCGGCGCCGAGGTCGTCAAGGTCGAGCCGCCGGCCGGCGACCCCACGCGCAGCCTGGTGCGCGGCGGCCCGAGCGGCACCTTCATCGCCTACAGCTTCGGCAAGAAGAGCGTCTGCATCGATCTCTACAGCGCCGAGGGCTACGAGGCCTTCCGTGCGCTGCTGGCCACCGCCGACGTGCTCATCCACAACCTGTCGCCGGGCTCGGCGCGCCGCCTGAAGGTGACGCGCGAGGAATGCCAGGCCATCCGGCCCGGCCTCGTGTACTGCCACATCCGCGGTTATGGTCCCGGCCCGCTGGAGAACGAGCTCGCATCGAACCCGGTGGCCGAAGCGTCGACCGGCGTGATGGAGGCCAACGTCGTCAACGGCCGGCCGAGCCGGCTCGGCCCCTCGTACCACGACCAGTTCGCGGGGGCCTATGCGGCGATCGGCATCCTGTCGTCGCTGATGCAGCAGCGCGCGCAGGCCCGCGAGCGGACGGCCGCCAGCGACTACGTGGAGATCGGCCTGTACGAAACCGGCCTGCATGTCGCCGCGCGCGACCTGGCCGGCGTGCAGCTGAAGACGCAGATCTTCGGCCGGCCCGAGCGCGAGCCCAACGGCGAGTTCAGCATGCCGGGCTACGGCGCCTACCGCACCGCGGACGGGCGCTGGATCTACCTGCTGATGCTCAACGACGGCCACTGGGCCAGGTTCTGCGACGTGCTCGCACTGCCGCAGGCAACGGACGATTCGCTCAGGACGCTGCGGCTGCGCAAGAAGCGCTTCGGCGAGGTCGAGTCGATCGTGAAGGCCGCCATCGGCGCGCTGCCGTATGCGCAGCTCGCCGAGCGCTTCGGCCAGGCCGGCTTCGGCTTCACAGAGGTCATGCCGATCGAGACGGTGCTGACCAACCCGCAGGCCCAGGTGCCCGGCAAGCTGGCGAGCTTCGGCCTCGACGGCCTGAGCTTCGACGTACCCGTGTTCCCGCACGACCTGAAGGAGCCGCCGGCACCGTCCGGGCCGCCGCCGCGGCTGGGCGAGCACACGGCGGCGGTGCTGGGCACGGCCGGCATCGCGCCCAGGCGCTATGCGGAACTGCTGGCGGCCGGCGCAGTGAAGGAAGACACGCACGCCGGCCCGCTGTGGGCGCCAGCCGTGGCCGAGACCCGGCCGCAGACGATGCCTGCGCAAGCGCCGGTATAGCGCCGGGCGGCGCAAGCGCGAAGGGCCGCCGCGGGCCTGTACACACGCGGAGCGGACGACAAGAAAGGAGACAGGCATGAACAGACTCATGAAGGGCTTCGCCGTGCTGGCATGGCTCGGTGCAACCGTCTGCGCCGCGGCTGCGGGCTTCCCCGAGCGCCCGATCCGGCTGATCGTCGGCTTCACGCCGGGCGGCGGCGCCGACTACGTGGCGCGCCAGGTGGCCAAGGAACTCGGCGATGCCTTTGGCCAGCCCGTGGTGGTCGACAACAAGCCGGGTGCCAACGGCATCATCGCGGCGACCGAGGTGGCGCGCGCGCCGGCCGATGGCTACACGCTGCTGCTGGGCGTGACGGCCACGCAGTCGATCAACCCGAACCTCTACCCGAAGCTGCCCTACGACCCGCTGCGCGACTTCACGCCGGTGACCGAGGTCGGCTTCACGCCGCTGGTGCTGGTGGTCAACCCGAAGCTGCCGGCGAAGTCGGTGGGCGAGTTCATCGGCTACGTGAAGCAGAGCAGCGTGCCGGTGAGCTACGCGTCGGCCGGCAACGGCAACATCACGCACATGGCGGCCGAGCTGTTCGTGCAGTCCAGCGGTGCCAGCCAGCTGTCTCACGTGCCGTACAAGGGCAGCAGCCAGGCCATCACCGACCTGCTGGGCGGACAGGTTGCGGCGTACTTCGACACGCTGCCCTCGTCGATGCCCTTCATCCAGAGCGGCCAGCTCCGCGCGCTGGGGCTGACGAGCGCCACGCGCTCCAGCGCGCTGCCGCAGCTGCCGACGATCCAGGAATCGGGCGTGTCGGGTTATGAGGCGACCGCATGGTTCGGCCTGTTCGGCCCCGCGAAGATGCCGGCCGAAGTCACGCGCAGGCTTTACGAGGCGCTGCGCACCGCGTTCAATCGGCCGGAGACGCGCAGCGCCATGGCAGGCCGCGGCATCGAACTGGTGGTGGACGAGCCTGCGCACTTCGGCGAGATGCTGCGCGAGGACGTGGAACGCTGGAAGCGCGTGACGACGAATGCGGGCATCTCGCTGCAGTAGGTGCAACGACGACGAACACAAGAACCACAGGAGACAAGACACCATGAAGAGAATTCGGCGCTGGCTGTTCGCGGCCTGCCTGGGCGCTGCGGGCCTCGGCCTTTGCGTTGCGGCCTCGGCGCAGGACTATCCACAGCGGCCGGTGCGCATCATCGTGGCCTACCCGGCCGGACAGGCGGTCGACGTGCTGACCCGCTACGTCGCGGAGGAACTCAACCGGTCCACCGGAGGCAACTTCTTCATCGACAACCGCGCCGGCGCGGGCGGCAACATCGGCACGGCCGACGCGGCGCGTGCCCAACCCGATGGCTACACGCTGGTGATGGGTACCAACGGCACGCACGCGATGAACCCGTACCTCTATGCGTCGACCGGTTTCGATGCCGCGAAGGACTTCGAGCCGATCATCCTGGTCGGCACCT
>CAIQMJ010000715.1 GCA_903872875.1 uncultured Variovorax sp. | reverse complement strand
GAGCCGATCGGCTTCGCGCATCGTCATCGTGATCGTCGCAGCAGGTGTCGCCATGGCCATGCCTCGGAGCTCGGGGCAGCCGACTTTGCGACATTTGAACTTTGCTGGATTGCGACATTACAACTTTGCTCCCACATTTAGAATTTATGCAATATGTGTTATGTTAAATGACTCGCCTCGGTTCCCGAACCGGCGCCGTCAGACCTGCGTCATCCCGCCGTCGATCCGAAGCTCCGCTCCCGCGATGTAGCTGCTGTCGGTCGACGCAAGGAACAACGCGGCGTCCGCCACCTCGTCAGGCCGACCCATGCGCTTCAGCGGAATACGTGCCGTCATCGTCTGCCGGAAGTCATCCGAGACACCATCGAACATCGGCGTTTCCGTCGGGCCCGGACTCAAGGTGTTCACGCGAATGCCCAGAGGGGCGAGTTCTGCGGTCCATGTCTGGGTGTAGGAACGCACTGCGGCTTTGGTGGCTGCATAGGTGCCATACCCGTCGACGCCGGTTGATCCTGCGATCGAGCCCAGCAGGACGATGCTGCTTCCAGCGCTCATGAGTTTCACGGCACCCTGCACGGTAAAGACCGTGCCTTTGACGTTCAGGTCGAACAGTTTGTCGAAGTGCGCCTCGGTGGTTGTCTCCAGCGTCGCGTGTTCACTGGCGCCGGAAGACGCAACCAGTATGTCGAGCCGGCCGACGCTCGTGCGAACCTTCTCGAAGAGCCGGTCGAGGTCGGCGGCGACGGTGACGTTACCCTGCACGGCCTCGATGCGCCCGTCTCCCTGCGCCACTGCGTCATCGAGTTGCGCCTGGCGTCGCCCGAAGACGAAAACTCGTGCGCCTTCGTCGGCGAAGCGCCGGGCGATCGCCAGGCCGATTCCACTGCTGCCACCGGTCACGACGGCGGTCTTTCCTTCAAGTTTCAACACGGCAAACCTTTCATTCATAGTCGAAGCTCGAAGATATACGTCGTATATTTAGTGTCAATTACGCACTTCAACTAGCCTAGATATACAGAAGGAAACTGCCATGGCGGACACAGATGACGAGGCCGTTGCCGCGGTGAACGCATCGCGCCTCGTGTTGGAACAGATTGCCAACAAGTGGTCGGTGCTCATCCTGACGACGCTATGTACCCAGCCGTCACGCTTCAATGCCATCAAGCGCCGGCTCGACCCGATCACGCACAAAGCGCTGACCGAAGCTCTGCGGCGACTGGAACGCAATGGCCTGGTCGACCGCCGGGTGATCACCTCTTCGCCGGTGGCTGTGGAATATTCGGTGACGCCATTGGCGCGCTCTTTGCAGGCACCGTTCGTGGCGCTGATCGCGTGGGCAACCGATCACGAGAAGAGCATCGAAGAAGCTCAAGCTTTCTATGACCAACACGCCTCGTAAAGTTCGAATCCCGGCAACGCAAACCCAACATGGAGACCCCATGAGACAGCTCAAAATCATGGCGCAAATCTCGCTCGATGGCGTGTCCAGACTTCCGGCGAAGACGGTTTTGCATACGCGGATTGGACCGCACCGTATCGGACTGCCGCCGGGCGCGATGAAGTGCTCGCAGCGCAGGGGGAGCACTTCGATCTGCTGCTTGGCCGCCGCACTTACGACATGTGGTCGGACTATTGGCCAAAGGCACCCCGCAGTCCGATGGCCGACAGCTTGAATGCGGCTACCAAATATGCCGTGACCCACCGTCCGGACAGTCTGGAATGGGGCCCGTTCGAAGGCGTGGCGCCGAAATTCGCCGACGCCATTCGCCGCATCAAATCGGAGGCTGACCCGAACTTGATCCTATGGGGCAGCACCACGCTGACATCGGCGCTGCTCGAACATGGGCTGGCGGACGAAGTCCTGTTGATCGTCTACCCCGTACTGCTGGGCACCGGAAAACGTTTCTTCTCGGAAGGCACCCCGCCCCGCTCCTTCGAACTTATCAGCACCAAAGCAATGCCGTCCGGCATCATCTTCAGTGTCTACTAGGTGTAGTTTCTCAACACGTTGTTCCCGTCGAATCCGAGGCGAGTGATGGGAGGGTGGTGTGAAGTGGCCGAGTGTGGCCGATGGAAGTTGTAGTGGTACATCCAGGGCTGCAGTTCGCGCGCTCGATGGTCTGAACTGGGGTAGATGAAGGCGTAGGCCCATTCGCGCAACAGCGTCTGGATGAATCGCTCAGCCTTGCCGTTGGTTCGCGGCGTGTAAGGTCGGGTGCGGATGTGGCGGATGCCCAGACGGCGCAGCAGCCTGGCGAAGCGCCGTGACTTGTAGGCTGAACCGTTGTCTGTCATCACCTGCTCGACCTTCACGCCCAAGCCCTTGTAGTAGCGCAGCGCTGCCAGCAGGAAGGCGCAAGCGCTCATGGCCGTCTCGTCGGCCAGCGTCTGGCTGAAGCCCACGCGGGAGTGGTCGTCAATCGCCACGTGCAGCGCCTGCCAGCCCGCGCGAGGGGTGTTCTGAGTGCGATCGCCCGTCACACGGTGGCCAGGCTTGTCGAAGCGCCCCAGCTTCTTGGTGTCCAGATGGAGCAGTTCACCGGCGCTCTGGCGCTCGTAGCGACGCACTGGCACAGCGTCCTGCAAGGCCGGCAAACGCGCCGCGCCAGCACTCTTGCACGCGCGCGCCACAGCGCTTTTGGACAGGCCCACTCGCTCGGCAATGCACTCGTAAGTCAGCCGCTGGTTGCGCCGCAGGGCCACCGCGCGCTCGACCTTGGAGGCAGCACTGCTGCCGGGGACAGTGCTTGGGTCGAGAGCTGCGATCGACAAGCCCTGGCGCGCCTTCGATAATCCAGCGGCGCTGCCACTTGCGTGCAGTGCGTGGGCTCAACCCTGCGGCTGCAGCCGCAGGGTTGAGCCCGGTGCGTTCGATCTCGCGCATCAGATGCGCTCGACCTCGCGGCGTCATTGAGGCATTCTTGTGAATGTTCATTCGAGGAGTCCTGAAGGAAGTTGGCCGGCTTGAGAACCTCCATCTTCTTTCACCTCGGGTGAACAACCTCTTGGGAAACTACACCTAGCGGCAGATGCCATCGACCGCATGCCGCGCCTGCGCAACATGCCGGTCACTTGCAGCCGCATCTGCGCGACCGGCTGCTGGCACCCCACGCCTACATCACCTTGCATGGCGAAGACATGCCCGAAGTCGCGAACTTAAATGGACGAGCCGCTCTGTTAATGCAACCTGCTCTGTGCGTTGTCGCACAGACAGAAAGTCGGCGCGATCTCAGAGTGGCGCCATGATCCAAGACGTTACCCCTGATCGATCTGGCGCACGTGTCGAAATGTTGCGTGGCGGGGACCGCGTGCTGATCCGGCCGATCCATCCGCACGACATCGAAATGGAACGCAAGTTCATCGAGGGTCTGTCAGTCAAGTCCCGCCGCTTTCGTTTCCTGGAATCGATGCCGTCGCCGAGCGATGCACTGCTGCGGCAGTTGACCATGATCGATCCGGCGATAGACGTGGCCTACGTGGCGGTGATCGACGATGAATCGCAGGACCACGAGGTGGGTGTCGGGCGTTTGAGCGCTCAATTGGATGGAAGTGACTGTGAGTTTGCGATCGCAGTCACCGACGCCTGGCAGAAGAAGGGGCTCGGAACGCTTCTGATGCGCTGCTTGATTTCGGATGCGCGCCAACGCGGGATCGCAAGGATGCACTCGAGCGACGCGTCGGACAACCATCTCATGCGCAGCTTTGCGGCACACCTGAACCTGGATCACAGACTAGACCCGGACGATACAACCCAGGTCCTGTACAGCGTCGAACTGACACCCTCGTCCGAGGCGCCTCGAAGTCTCAACGCCGAAGTGCAGCCGCGAGCCTGAAAGAACCACCATGAAGCCCTTGTCGCCATAGCTGGCTCGAAGCTCGTACTCGATGCGCTGCGGTAGCAATCCAACTGCTGCCCCAGATCCGTTCGACGTCGGGCTCCATCAGGCTCATCAGCGTCCACGACGATGCAGAGTTGCGCTATGCGAGAACCTACGTGGGAAGTGACGCCGTCGCCAGCTAACTGCAAGATCATCAGCGATGAGGAACTAACGGACGCAAGGGCACTGCTTGCGGCGAGCGGTCTCGAATGCCACATCAAGTTCTGCACCGGGCACGTGGCGCAGCAGATCGTCGACTTCGCGAAGGCAGAGGCATTCGACGCGACGCGCCGTAGGCGCACGCGCGTCCGCGATGACAGGCTTTTGTGAGCCGCTCTAAATTCCGCGGCCACCACTCTTCCAACGACCTAGCCGCCATCATCGGTTTCCGCAAGGTGCCGTCGGACGGCAAAATAATTACGGATAAGTTTTGCATCATCTTTTCCGGTGTACCGAGGGGCCTATCCAGCGTCATTGCAGAAATCGAGCTACGGCGCGCAGGGCCGAAGACGTGTGGCTTAGCAGGTCAGCCGCCTCCAGCAGATCCCCCTTCATAGCCGCCAGGGCATCAACAGCGAAATGTTCGCTGGGGCCGGACATGACCAAGGCACCGATCGCCGCCCCCGTGGGCGACAGCAGCACGGCGCCACAGGCGCAGATGCCCGCCACATTCTCGTGATGGTTGACCGCGAAGCCTTCTTCCCGGACCACGGCCAGTTCGCGCTCCAGCGCGTCGGAGTCCAGGATGGACCTGGGTGTGCGCGCCGCCAGGGGCTGCGCGGCGAGAAAAGCCGCGCGCTCAGCGGGCGGCAGATGCGCCAGCAGCAACTTGCCCGACACGGTCGTGTGGTGCGGTGAGCTCACGTGCGTGTCGTAGTACGTCGCCACGCTGTAGCGACCGGCCGCGATTTCCAGAATGGAGCGCTGCGTGCCGAAGAACAGCATCAGGCTGGTCGACGGCCCGTGGCGGTCGCGCAGGGTGCGGAGCATTTCGGTCGAATCCCGCCGCAATGAACTGAGCGGGTGATCCAGCCCAAGCGGCAGCAAGCTGCGGGCGGACGGCCGGTAGCGGCCACCCGAGGAGCGCTCCACCTGCCGAGCTTCGACCAGCAGCTGAAGCACGCGGTGCGCGGAACTCGGTGCGAGGCCCGTGGCCTCGGCGATCTCCGAATGTGCCAACGGGCGCATAGCTTCGTGCAGCACGCCCAGCACATGCAGCCCGCGCGCGAGCGAGCCCGATTCAGTACCTCGCGTCATGGCCTCTGTGTCCCTCGTTCGATTCCTGTCTGCCACCACTGGGCGAGCACGCCGACGGCGCAGCGCTCGGCACCGGGCGGGTGCGCAGTCTGTCATTGCCGCTCATCTGTTTTCCAACTTTAGGTATGCGTACCGGTTATTTGCCGAATTTCGTCTCAAGCTTAGACTTTACCGGAACGAACAATCCGTTATTCGGAACTGCAATTCCATTATTAATTTTTCATCTGCGGACTTTCATGACCTCGACGCCAGACACCGTATCCATCGCGCAACTGCTGCAG
>CAIQMJ010000714.1 GCA_903872875.1 uncultured Variovorax sp. | reverse complement strand
GGCGTGGTTCTCCCGGGTCGCAGGCAATCCCGCCTGTGTCTCTCTGGAGCACATCATGGCTTTTTCGACCTCTTCTTCTCTCTCTTCGTCCCTCGTCGACTCCTTCTCGTCCTACACCGCGCGGCAGCAGCGCATCGTCGACGCCCTGCGGGTGTTGATGGGCGATCGCGCAGCGGCAGTCTACGAAGCCCACGACCGATCGCTCAGCAAGCTCGCCGGCTACGCGCGCGATGCGCATCTGCCGGACTGCCAGTGTCTGGTCACGGGGCTGCAGCTCGCCCAGGAGCTGCTCGCCGAAGAAATGATCGCGCGGCCAGTGTTCGACTCGCCGCGTGCGGTCGGGGACTACCTGAAGCTGCATTTCGCAGGACGGACCCACGAGAGTTTCGTCGTGCTTTTTCTCGACGCGACGCATCGGCTGTTGGCGGCCGAGGAGATGTTCCAGGGCACCTTGACGCAGACCAGCGTCTACCCGCGCGAGATCGTGCGGCGCAGCCTGCACCACAACGCGGCGGCCGTCGTCTTTTCGCACAACCATCCGAGTGGCAGCACCGCCCCATCGCGGGCCGACGAGATGCTCACGCAGACGCTGAAGACCGCGCTGATGCTTATCGACGTGCGGGTGCTGGATCACCTCGTGGTGTCTGGCAGCCAGTCGCTCTCGTTCGCGGAGCGCGGGCTGCTGTGAGCGCGGAGGCTTCGGCCTCCTTTTTCAGTTCTTTCTGGCCAGTGCTTCGCAGATGCCCTGGTCAGGGGCGGCTGCGCCGGCTGTCTTTTCCGAACGGATGTTGGTCGCATGACGCGCCTGCGGCGCGTGGGGGCGCTCGCCGCGCGGCGGCTTCGGGTGCGCGTGGCTGGCTACGCCGTGGGTTCCGTTGCCCTGAGGTCCTCGCTGTTTCCGGTGACTCTGCGTGCGCGCGTCCGCAGGCCCGGCTTCGCCTGCAAGGGGTGTTCGTAACGCTCTCGCGTGACAAATCTTCCCCTTGCGCCTGCGGCCACGCGCGCGCTGTCGTTCACCGGGCGACGAACTCAGGGCAACGGCGGCGAGATCCGGCGGCCAGCCACTCGCCCCCGAACCCCTCATCCGAAGGGCTCGGAATCTAGGGCTCCGGCCCGCTTTGAAAGGCATACATCATGCAAGCCAAGGACGAGATTCAGGCATCGGCCCCACGCGCGGGGGATCTTCGGGAACAGGTGACGTCACGCATTGTCGCGCTGCTCGAGCAAGGGCTTCCCGCCTGCCGGGAACGCTGGACGGTCGCGGCGCAGCACGGCATTCCCTGCAACGGGAAGACGGGTGAGCGCTACCACGGCGTGAACGTGCTCCTGCTGTGGGCGGCGGCGATGGAGCGCGGCTACACCTTCAACGTGTGGATGACCTACCGACAGGCCGAGCGCCTCGGCGCGCAGGTGCGGCGCGGCGAGAGGGGCGTGATGGGGGTGTTCTTCCAGGCGCTTGAAGGGCGCGACCGTGGGATCGTTGAAACACGTTCGGCCATTTCTGCGGGGGAACGCGAAGGCGATCAGCAGGAAGAGGGCACCCACGGTCGACGGCTTGTCTGCCGGTCCTTCTGGCTGTTCAATGTTGCGCAGATCGACGGGTTGCCGGACGCGGTTGCTGCCATGGCACTCACGCGGAGCGACGCGCGCTTCACACCGATCGAAGCCGCAGACCGATTGATCGATGCCAGCGGTGCGGTGATCCGGCATGGCGGCAGTGAGGCGTTCTACTCGCCCTCGCACGACGAGATCCGGCTGCCGCCGCCGGCCTGCTTCAAACGTCCCGAAACCTACTACGCTACCGCGTTGCATGAACTCGTGCACTTCACAGGCCACCCGTCGCGCTTGAATCGTGACTTCGGACAGCGGTTTGGGGATGCAGCCTACGCCTTTGAGGAGCTGGTGGCCGAACTGGGATCTGCGTTCCTGATGGCCGACATCGGGTTGGTCGATGCCACGATCGAAGGGCATGCCGACTACCTGCAGGCCTGGCTCCAAATACTCAGATCCGACAAGAAGGCGATCTTCACGGCGGCACGACGAGCCGAACAGGCCGGCGCGTTCCTGGTGGCATGCCGACGTTGAGATTCGCGATGCGCGTGCCGAGACCTCCTGGTACGTGGCAGCTTCCTTCACGATAATTGCGCGATGTCATGATCATGGTCGATACCCCCTCGTTGCCCTTTGCTCAACGCGAGCGCATGCCGCTCGCGATGCAGCGTGCTTCAGACAAACTGGCGGCGTTGGCGCCTGACGACGGGGCTGCTCGTTTGGTGCGTCAGGCCATGGGCGCACACACGGCAACGCAGCGCGTCGTCTGGGTCCAGCGCGCAGCGTCAGCTTGGTCCGTGCCCATGGAGCCGGTCGCCGCTTGTCGGAACGGGTGTGCGCATTGCTGCCATATCCCCGTCATGATCACGGACACCGAGGCGGCGCTGATCGGGGCGTGCCGTCGGGCGCAAGCCAACCGTCCCAGCGCGCGCCGTGCGCGTCGATGCGCTGACCGATGAGGCCGCGGTGCAGGCCGCGGGGGAGCTGTTGCAGGCCGGGTGGCGCGGCACATCGTGTCCTTTCCTGCGTGACAGCGCCTGTTCTATCTACGCGCATCGACCGACCGTTTGCCGAACCCTGCTGAACCTCGATGACGATGCGCTGCTGTGCGAATTGGTCGATGGCGTGGAAGTACTCGTTCCCTATGCCGATGCGCGCCAGATCAAAGGCTACTTCTTCGCGCTGCAGCCCAGCGCGGGCTCGCGGATATCCGGGCTTTCTTTCCTGTTTTGAATGGGGCGGGTCATATGGACTCGGTGCAGTGAGCAGTTGACCCGCGGGTCTTGCGGCGAATGAACGAGCCGGGCTCCGTCTAGCGGGAATATTGCCAACGTTGGCAACACTTGTCATGGCGTCAACGCATATGGTTCTCCCTGTACCCAGCTTCCGAGGCCTGCAGAGCAATCGCTGCAGGCTTTCGTGTTTTCGGACGT
>CAIQMJ010000713.1 GCA_903872875.1 uncultured Variovorax sp. | reverse complement strand
TGAGATGGAGAGCCTGCTGGCCGAGAAGGGCCTGATCGGCCATCTCCAGCAAGTCCGTCAAACGATGGTGGATCGCACCTCGGATCTGGTGGTCAATGCGCTCGGCTTCCTCGGCGTGCCCTACCGCCGCGGCGGCAATAGCGCCGACACCGGTTTCGATTGCAGCGGTTTTGTCCGGGCGATCTACAACCAGACGCTGGGTCACCTGCTGCCGCGCCGCGCAGAAGAACAGGCTGCCGCCACCGAGAAGATCGATCGCAGTGAGCTCAAGCCGGGCGATCTCGTGTTCTTCAACACCATGCGCCGTGCATTCAGCCATGTCGGCATCTACGTCGGCGAGGGCAAGTTCATCCACTCGCCACGTTCCGGCGCGCAAGTGCGTGTGGAAAGCATGAACGAAAGCTACTGGCTGCGCCGTTTCGATGGCGCCCGCCGCGTGCCGGGGGCGGAGGCCGAAGCGCAGCAGGTGCAGGCACAGATCCGGGCGACCGCGGGCAACTGAAGCACCCAACTCCCTGATGATGGCTCTCGCCAACGAGGACGCCCCATGAAAAAAGTCCCGCCGACAGCGGGACTTTTTTGTTTGTGGAGACGCTGAAGATCGATCAGCGCTTCACCGGCGGCAGATCGGTGCAACTGCCATGCGCGGCCTCAGCCGCCAGGCCGATACTCTCACCCAGCGTCGGATGCGGATGGATCGTCTTACCGATGTCGATGGCATCGGCGCCCATCTCGATGGCCAGCGCGATCTCGCCGATCATGTCGCCCGCATGCGTACCGACGATGCCGCCGCCCACGATGCGATGGCTCTCAGCGTCGAACAGCAGCTTGGTGAAGCCTTCGTCGCGGCCGTTGGCAATGGCCCGGCCCGACGCGTTCCACGGGAACATGCCCTTGGTGATCTTCACGCCCTGCGCCTTGGCCTGATCGTCGGTCAGGCCGACCCAGGCGACTTCCGGATCGGTGTAGGCCACGCTCGGGATCACACGCGCATTGAAGGCGGCGCTCGCAAGCTCCTTGTCGCCCTTCTGCTCACCCGTGATCACTTCGGCAGCGACGTGCGCCTCGTGCACCGCCTTGTGCTCCAGCATCGGCTGGCCGACGATGTCGCCGACCGCAAAGATGTGCGGCACGTTTGTCCGCATCTGGATGTCGACCGGGATGAAACCACGGTCGGTCACGGTCACGCCGGCCTTGTCTGCTGCGATCTTCTTGCCGTTGGGCGTGCGGCCCACCGCCTGCAGCACCAGGTCGTACAGTTGAGGCTCCTTCGGCGCGCCTTCGCCTTCGAAGCTCACGCGGATGCCGTCCTTCGTTGCCTCGGCTCCGACGGTCTTGGTCTTCAGCATGATGTTGTCGAAACGCGGCGCGTTCATCTTCTGCCAGACCTTCACCAGGTCGCGGTCGGCGCCCTGCATCAGGCCATCCATCATCTCGACGACGTCGAGGCGCGCGCCCAGGCTGGAATACACCGAACCCATTTCCAGGCCGATGATGCCGCCGCCGAGGATCAGCATGCGCTTCGGGTCGATGCCGAGTTCCAGCGCGCCGGTCGAATCGACCACGCGGGGGTCGCCCTTCGGCATGAACGGCAGGTGCACAGCCTGCGAGCCGGCAGCAATCACGCAGTTGCGGAACTTGATGACCTGCGCATTGCCGGTCGTCTCCTGCCCGGTACCGCCGGTTTCCTGGACCTTGACGTGATACGCGTCGACGAACTCGCCGAGGCCACGCACGGTCGTGACCTTGCGCATCTTGGCCATTGCGGTCAGCCCGCCAGTGAGCTTGCCTACCACCTTGTTCTTGCGCGCCAGCAGCTTGCTGCGGTCGACCGTCGGTTCGCCGAAGGTCACGCCCATGTCGGCGAAGTGCTTGACCTCGTCCATCACGGCCGCCACGTGCAGCAGCGCCTTCGACGGGATGCAGCCGACGTTCAGGCAGACGCCGCCGAGCGTGGCATAGCGCTCTACCAGGATGACCTTCAGGCCGAGGTCGGCGGCACGGAAGGCGGCCGAGTAGCCGCCGGGGCCCGCGCCCAGGACGAGCAGATCGCACTCCATGTCGACGTTGCCGCCGTAGCTCGACGCCGCACCGGGTGCGACGGCAGGCGCAGGCGACGAAGTTGCAGCCGGCGCCGGAGCGGCCGCGGGAGCAGAGGCCGGCGCCGCGGGTGCTGCAGCGGGTGCGGGTGCGGGTGCGGGCGCCGCAGCTTCCGCCGCGTCCAGCGTCACCACGACCGAGCCCTGTTTCACCTTGTCACCGACCTTCACGGCCACCGACTTGACCACGCCACCAGCCGACGACGGAATCTCCATCGACG
>CAIQMJ010000712.1 GCA_903872875.1 uncultured Variovorax sp. | reverse complement strand
GCGACCCGGTCACGGCGCCGGTAGGCCTCCTCCATCAGCGCGAGCAGCACGCCCTTGGCCTCTGCGAGATGGCCGTCGGCGAGCATCGAGGCGGAGCAGTCGAGCATGAAGCAGTGCAGCGCACCGCCGTGCGCCTGTTGCGGCCGACGGCGCAGATGGTTGGCCTGCAATGTGTCGGCGCCGCGCGCCATCAGCGTGCGCGGCCAGTCGATCGTGGCGCGCTCGGGCGGCTCGCCGTGCCAGGACTGTCGTTGGTTGCCCGGCCTCCGGTCGCCTTGCCGCGCCGAGGTGGCGGCGGCGTTCCGGAGGCTCAGGCTTTTTTTGGGGCGGCCCGCGCGTTCGGCGGTTCGGCGATCAGCGGACGCAGCGGCTTGACGCGCACGATGCCGGTGGGCTCGGGCGGCAGCGTGCCCCAGTCGGGCTCGTCGGCCGCATCGGTGCCCGCTGGCTTGGTCGCCGTTCGATCGAGCCCGTCCGACTCGCCGTCGCCGCGCGCGCTGGCGTCGTTGGTCGATGTCCGCGCCGCGGACGAGACAGCCGGCGCGGCCTCGCCGCGCGGCTTTCGACGGTGCAGCAGCACCAGCTCCGCGACCCGCGGAACATGCGTCGGAGCGATCGCCGCCGCCCCTTCCCATGCCGCCAGCGCGCGCGCGGCACGCAGCATCACGAGGTCCGCGCGCAGGCCATCGACACCGGCCGCGATGCACAGCGCGCCGACCTGTTCATGCACCGCATCGCCATAGGGCAGCGCCTTCGCATCGGCCACGGCAGCGCGCGCCCGCGCGAGCGCGCCGGCCAGCACGGCCTGCGCCTGGGCGTGCCGAGCACGGAAGCCGTCGGGGTCCGCATCGAAGGCCAGCCGCGCCCGCACGATCGCCTGCCGCGCCGCCGCGTCATCGATGTTCGCGAGCCGCACGCACAGGCCGAAGCGATCCAGCAGTTGCGGACGCAACGCGCCCTCCTCCGGGTTCATCGTGCCGACCAGCACGAAGCGCGCGGCGTGGCGGTGCGAGATGCCGTCGCGCTCGATGCGGTTCACGCCGCTCGCCGCGACGTCGAGCAGCGAATCGATCAGCGCGTCCGGAAGCAGGTTGACTTCGTCGACGTACAGCACGCCGCCGTGCGCGCGCGCCAGCAGGCCGGGCGCGAAGCGCAGCGCATGGCCGGCCAGCGCCTCGCCCAGGTCCAGCGTGCCGACCAGGTGTTCGAGGCTGGCGCCGAGCGGCAGCGTGACGAAGGGTGCGCCGGGCAGAAGCTCGGCCAGCGCGCGCGCCGCGGTCGACTTGGCCGTGCCGCGCGGCCCTTCGATCAGCACGCCGCCCAGTGCCGGATCGACCGCACCGAGCAGCAGCGCCATCCGCAGCAGCGGCTGGCCGGTGATCGCGGCGAAGGGAAAGGCCGCGGGCAGCGCGGCCTCGTCGGCCTTGCCGGCGTTCGCCGGCGGAGTCGGTGGCAGGGTCATGGTGTCGATGTTTCGGTGCGCTGCTCGTGGTCGAGCAGCAGGTCTTCGAGTTCGGTTCGGTAGTCGCCCGGCGCCTGCCACAGGCCGCGTGCCATGGCTTCGAGCAGGCGGCTCAGGATGTCGTGCAGGGCGCGCGGATTGTGCGCGGCGATGAACTCGCGGGTGACCGCGTCGCGCACGTAGGCGTCGGCGACCAGCGCGTACTGGTGGTCGCCGACCACGCGTGCGGTGGCGTCGAAACCGAACAGGTAGTCGACCGTCGCCGCCATCTCGAACGCGCCCTTGTAGCCGTGGCGCTTTACGCCGTCGATCCACTTCGGATTGACCACGCGCGCGCGGATCACGCGCCCTATCTCCTCGGTCAGCGTGCGTACGCGCGGCGCCTGCGGATTGCCATGGTCGCCGTGGTACATCGCCGGCTGGCGGCCGCTCAGGTGGCGCACCGCCGCGGCCATGCCGCCCTGGAACTGGTAGTAGTCGTTGGAGTCGAGCAGATCGTGCTCGCGGCTGTCCTGGTTCTGCAGCACGGCGTCCATGCCACGCAGCCGCTGCGCCAGCGCCTCGGCCGCCGGCACGCCGTCGCTGCCCTGGCCGTAGGCATGCGCGCTGCCGCCGACATAGGCGCTGGCGAGGTCGTCGTCGGTCTGCCAGTCGCCGCGGTCGAACAGCGGCTGCAGGCCCGATCCGTAGTGCCCCGGCGCCGAGCCGAACACCCGCCAGCCGGCCTGCGTGCGCGCTGCGTCGGCGGCCAGGCCCTGCGCCTGCAGCGCGGCGGCTTCGCGCAGGATGCGCGCGCGGATCGGGTTGCGCTCGGCGTCTTCGTCTTCCTGCGCGGCGACGGCCTGCACGGCCGCGTCGAACATCTGCACCGCCGCCGGGAAGGCGTCGCGGAAGAAACCCGAGATGCGCAGCGTGACGTCGATGCGCGGCCGGCCGAGGCCGACCGTCGGCAGCACCTCGAAATCGATCACGCGCTGGCTGCCGGGCGCCCACCTGGGCCGCACGCCGATCAGCGCGAAGGCCTGCGCCAGGTCGTCGCCGCCGGTGCGCATGGTGGCCGTGCCCCAGACCGACAGGCCGATCGACTGCGGATAGTCGCCATGGTCCTGCAGGTGGCGCTCGACCAGTTGCGCCGCCGACTTGAGGCCCAGCAACCAGGCGGTCGGCGTCGGGATCGCACGGGTGTCGATCGAATAGAAATTACGCCCGGTCGGCAGTACGTCCGGCCGGCCGCGCGAAGGCGAGCCGCTCGGCCCTGGCGGCACGAAGCGGCCTTGCAGCCCACGCGACAACTGGCGCAGTTCTTCCAGGCCGCAGGCGTCGAGGTCGGGCGCGAGCCGGGCGTGGATGCGCCCGAGCACGGCGCGCGCGTTCGGCAATTCATCAACGACGGCCGACGCATCGTCGACCAGTTGCAGTGCGAGCAGTTCCAGCCGCTCGCGCGTGTCGCCCTGGTGCCGCCAGGGCCCGGCGCACACGACCTGCAGCAACGCAGGGCGCGCGCCCTGCCATGGCGCGGCGGCGTCGATGTCGAGCGGATCGAAGGACGCGCCAGGCAGCAGGTCGCGGGCCAGCGCCGCCAGCAGGCCGGCGTTGGCACCGATGCCGTCGCCCGCCGGATAGCGCGCCAGGGCCAGCAGCGTGTCGCGGCGCTGCCGGCCCTGCGGCGACTGGCCGAACACGTGGAGGCCGTCGCGGATCTGCGTCTCCTTGAGTTCGCAGAGGTAGGCATCGACACGCGCGAGCGTGGCGTCCTCATCGCCCGCGTCCCTGGCCGCAGGCAGCGCCAGTTCCTCCGCCAGATGCTGCTCGCGCACGGTCGCCAGGATCTGCGCGCGCAGCACGCGTGCCCGCCGCGCGTCGAACAGCAGCGCGTCGTAGTACTCGTCGACCTGGCGCTCCAGGTCCTGCAGCGGACCATGGTTCTCGGCACGCGTGAGCGGCGGCATCAGGTGGTCGACGATCACGGCCTGCGTGCGACGCTTGGCCTGCGCGCCCTCGCCCGGATCGTTGACGATGAACGGGTACAGGTTGGGCAGCGGGCCGAGGATCGCGTCCGGCCAGCAGGTGGCCGCCAGCGCCAGGCTCTTGCCGGGCAGCCACTCGAGATTGCCGTGCTTGCCGACATGCACGACGGCGTCGATCGCGAAGGCATCGCGCAACCAGAAATAGAACGCGAGGTAGCTGTGCGGCGGCACGAGTTCGGCGTCGTGGTAGCTGGCGTAGTCGCTCGCGCCGGCGCTGTTGATCGCGCCCTTGTCCGCGTTGCCGCCATGGGCCAGCGCACGTGCAGGCTGGATGCCGACGAACACCCGGCCGAGCCGCAGTCCGGCGATCATGAAGCGGCCCTGCCGCAGCATGGGATCGCTCTCCGGCGGACCCCAGCGCGCATCGATCGCGGCCGCCATGCCGTCGGGCAACTGTGCGAGGCGCGCCCGGTAGGCCGACAGCGCATAGCTCTGTGCGGCCGGGCGCAGCGGCCACTGCGATGGATCATTGGCGATGCCCTGCTGCAGCGTGCGCATCAGCGCATCGCCATCGGACGGCAGCGCGCCCGCGGCGCCCAGGTCGTGGCCCTCGCCCTGCAGCATCCGCAGGATCGCGACGACCGAGGCCGGCGTGTCCAGCCCGACGCCGCTGCCGATGCGGCCTTCGCTGCCCGGGTAGTCGGCCAGCACCAGCGCGATGCGCTTGTCGGCGGGCCGAAGGCTGCGCAGCCGGCACCAACGCCGCGCAAGTTCGGCCACGAAATCGATGCGGTCGGCCTCGGACTGGTACTGCACCACCTCGGTCTGCGTGAGTTCGCAGCGGTAGGCCAGGCCCTTGAAGCTCACGGCCCGCGTGACGATGCGGCCGTCCATTTCGGGCAGCGCGATCTGCATCGCGATGTCGCGCGGGCGCAGGCCCTGCGCATCGGCCAGCCAGTCGTCACGGTTGCCGCCGCTCACGATCACCTGCAGCACCGGCGCGTCACCGGCGAGCTCGTCGGACATGACCCCCATGCCCTGCCCCAGCGCCGCGAACGCCGTGGTGTTGAGCACCAGTTGCACATCGTGCGCGCCGCACAGGCTGCGCAGCGTCTCGAGACACAGCGGGTCCTTCAGCGAGTCGAGTGCCAGCGGCAGCGGGTTCATGCCCCGCGCACGCAGCGCGAACGCGAGCGCGTCGAACACCGCCGTATTGCCCGACATCAGGTGCGAGCGATAGAACAGCAGCGCCACCACCGGCGCGCCGTCCTGCCAGCCTGCGCGCAGATCGTCGATACCCGCGACCGCGTGCGCAGGCTGTGGCATGCCCGGATACGCCGGCACGTGCAGCGCCACCTGCGGAAGGCTGCGCGCCGGCTCGGGCGCCGCGCCATGCCCGAGCCCGTGGAAGGCAATGGCGCGCAGGAACTGCGTGGCATTGGCTGCACCACCCGCGCGCACGTACTGCCACAACTGGCGGCCAACCTCGCGCGGCAAGGTGCTCCGCGCGAGCAGGTCTTCATCCTCCTGCAGGTCACCCGAGAAGATCGCGAGCTGCTGGCCGCGGCGCCGCGCGAGCTTCTCGATCTGTTCGAGCCCATAGGCCCAGGCCGACTCGGCGCCGAGGTGGTCGACCACCACCACGCGCGCATGCTGCAGCACCTCGTCGAGGTAGAGGTCGAGCGAAGCCGGCTGCTTCAGGTACATCAGGTTCGCGAGGCGCAGCGACGGGTAGTCGCCGCCCGCCTGTGCGATGCGCGTGCGCGCCGCGGCGAGCAGCGCGAGCGTGGTGTCGGCCGAGCTCAGCACCACGAGGTCGGCCGGCGTCTGGTCGAGCCGCGTCACCACGCTGTCGTCCTCGACGAAGCGTCCGGGCTGGGTGCTCAGCAGATGCATGCGGCGCGCGACGACGTGATCGGAAAGGCGCTCAGGCCGCGATGGCGATGCTGGCGTTCAGCGCGTCGCGCAGCGCACCCGGATCGAGGTCCTCGCCGATGAACACGAGCCGCGTAACCTGCGCCTCGCCCTCCTTCCGGCGGCGGTCGAAGTGCGCATCGAAGCGCCGGCCCACGCCCTGTACCAGCAGGCGCATCGGCTTGCCGGGCACCGCGACGAAACCCTTGATGCGATAGATCGTGTGGGCTTCCACCAGCCCGGCCAGCGCGGCCGTCAATCGGTCGCGGTCGACCGCCGGCAGCTCGATCACCAGCGAGTCGAACTCGTCGTGGTCATGATCTTCTTCATGGTCGTGATGGCTCTGGCGCGCGTCGATGGTGGTCTCGGCCGCGCGGCCCTGGCCCAGCAGCAGCGCCAGTGGCAACCGGCCTTCGGTGGCGGTGACGATCTTCACCTCGGCGGGTATCTCGGCGCGGATCAGCGCCTCGACCTGCGCCTGCGCGGCGGCGTCCATCAGGTCGGTCTTGTTGAGCACCACCAGATCGGCGGCCGACAGCTGGTCTTCGAACAGCTCGTGCAGCGGCGACTCGTGGTCGAGGTTCGGGTCGGCGCGGCGCAGCGCATCGACCGCCGCCACGTCTTCCGCGAACTGGCCCGACGCCGCCGCCGGGCCGTCGACCACCGTGACCACCGCATCGACCGTGAAGATGTTGGCGATGTCCGGCCACTGGAAGGCCTGCACCAGCGGCTTGGGCAGCGCCAGACCCGAGGTCTCGATCAGCACCGCGTCGATCTGGTCGCGCCGTGCGGCAAGCTGCTGCATCACCGGCAGGAATTCTTCCTGCACGGTGCAGCAGACGCAGCCGTTGGCCAGCTCGTAGAGCGCGCCTTCGCGCTCGTTGCCTTCGTCGTCGCAGCCGATGCCGCAGCCACGCAATATCTCGCCGTCGATGCCCAGCTCGCCGAACTCGTTGACGATGACGGCGATGCGCCGGCCTTCGGCGTTGCCGAGGATGTGGCGCAGCAGTGTGGTCTTGCCGCTGCCGAGGAAGCCGGTGACGATGGTGACGGGGATCTTGGCGGTTTGCATGGTCGTGTGTATCTCTCGAAAGAAGCGGGAGGGGATGATGGGGGGATGATGGCGCGGCCGGCGCGCGACGCGCATGGGCACTCAGCGTCGAGCTGCAAAGAGACTGCGTTCGCATCGGCGCCGATGCACACGTAGCGCGCCAGCGATGAGCGCGTGCGCAGGTCGGCCGCCGCATCGCCGGCCAGTTCGTCGAGATGCGCGCAAGGTGGCGGCCTCGGTGCCACGGCCGAGCCCGACGTCGATGCGGCCGCCGCTCTGGAAGTGCAGCTGCGCCAGCGCCGCGGCCGGCAACAGCGGCGAAGGGTACGGCCAGTCGGCCGCTGGCAGGCGGAATTCGCTGACCAGGCGCCGTCGAAACCGAGCCGGTCGGCCTCTTCGAACAACGCGAAGAAAGCGCGCGGCTCGCCCTGCGTGGCCTCGCGCGTCCAGCCGGCCAGGTCGATGCGCATCAGTCGATGCTCCGGTCGGCCCGCAGGCGCTTGCGCAGGCTGGCGCGCAGCATCACGCCGGGCGGCACGCCGATCCGGTCGAACACGACGCCGAAGATGCTGTCGAGCAGCGGCGCGTGAATCAGCTCGGCGCCGCCATCGGCCGCGATGCCGCCGTCAGCCACCACCACGATGCGCTCGAAGTGGCGGAACGCCAGGTCGAGGTCGTGCATCACCACGACGACCAGCCGGTCTCGGCCGCGCGCGGCCAAGGCCTCGACCAGCGCGAGCCGGTGCCGCACATCCAGGCTCGCGCCGGGCTCGTCCGCCAGCAGCGCGGGCGGGTCGGTGGCCAGCACGGTGGCGAGCAGCACGCGCGCCTGTTCGCCGCCGGACAGCGTCGACCAGCGGCGGCGGCGGAACGCATCCACGCCTTCGCGTGCGATGACCTCGTCGACGCCGACGGCAACCGCACCGGCCACGCGATGCTGCTGCGCCAGTCGCATGCCGAGCAGCTCGTCCAGCGTCAGGTCCCAGTACGGCTCGAAGCGCTGCGGCATGAAGCCGATGGCGCGTGCGCGCTCGGCCACCGGCACGCGGGCGATGTCGCACCCGTCGAGCAGCACCTCGCCGCGCTGCGCCGGCAGCAGCCCGGCCAGCAGCGACAGCAGCGTCGACTTGCCCGCACCGTTCGGTCCGATGATCGCGACGGAGCCGGTCGCCGGCAGTTGCAGCGCCACGTCCGACAGCACCGGCCGGCCGCGGCGCGACAGGCCGAGGCCGCGCGCCTCCAGGCGAAAGGCAGGTCCGGCCGTTCCGCTCACGCGCGCAACCTCCGTGCGAGCAGCACGATGAAGAAGGGCCCGCCCGCCACGGCCGTGACCAGGCCCAGCGGGATCTCCGCCGGCGGCAGCGCCGAACGCGCGATCGCATCGGCCAGCGTCACCACGATTGCGCCCGTCAACGCCGAGGCCGGCAGCAGCACCCGGTGCAGCGGCCCGACCATCCAGCGCGCGATGTGCGGCGCGGCCAGGCCGACGAAGGCGACCAGCCCGCCATAGGCCACGGCGGCAGCGACCACCAGCGAACCGACCACCACGGCCAGCGGCGTGAAGCGCGCGACGTCCAGCCCGAAGCCCTGCGCCGCCGTGCTGCCCAGGCCGAGCAGGTCGAGGCCGCGCGCAATCGCCGCCGTGGCGAGCAGGCCGGCCACGCACAGCCCCGCCAGCAATCCGAGCCCTGGCCACCCGGGCGTCTGGATGCCGCCGAGCACCCAGCTCATCACGACCTGCAGGCTCACGGTTTCATCGGACAGCGCAAGCATCAGGAAGGAGCGCAGCGCGCCCAGGACGGCAGCGATGGCGACGCCCGCCAGCAGCATGCCGGCCGCGTCGAGCGCGCCCGCGACGCGCGACACGCCGAGCACCAGCATGGTCGAGCCCCAGGCGCCCGCAAAGGCCAGCGCCGGCAGCAGCAGCGCCTGCGGCAGGCCGAGCGGCACCAGCAGTGCGACGGTCGCGCCCAGCGCCGCACCGCCCGAGGCGCCGAGCAGATAGGGCTCGGCCAGCGGATTGCGGAACACGCCCTGGAACACCACGCCCGACAGCCCGAGCAGCGCGCCCACCAGCGCCGCCGCGCCGACGCGCGGCAGCCGCCACTGCAGCAGCAGGCGGCTGCGCAGCGTGTCTTCACCCGCCAGCGCGCGGTAGATGTCGGCCGGCGACGACCACTCGTGGCCGGCGCAGGCCGCGAGCAGGAGCGCCGCGGCGAGCACGCCGGACGCGATCAGCCAGGGCTGCCGGCGCGGCGATGTGCCCGAAGTCATGGAAGGTGTCATTGCGGATGCAGCGTGCG
>CAIQMJ010000711.1 GCA_903872875.1 uncultured Variovorax sp. | reverse complement strand
CATTACGTTGGCAGGACTGAAGAAGTGCAAGCATGACGGCATACTGCAGACGCAGGGTGACTGCTGCAATTTCGTTTACGTCGAGCCGGGCCGTGTTCGTTGGCAGAATCACACAGCTCGCAGATCGCGTCGAGACGCGTCAGCAATTCTTTTTTGACGGCCATGACCGCCCGAACGAACGGGATCCGTGATGGCAAGCTTAAGGCCCCGATACAGAACGCTTTCTACGGCGTCGCCCAGGCCATGGTTCAGATGAGCATGTAGCGCCAAGGCAAAGCCATCGCACATTTCAATGAACACTTTTTGAGGCCCAAGGTGTATTGCACTGCGGTTATCTTTCAGAGCAGTAAAGTGGCAATGTCAGGTCAAGAACGCCGATCCTGTCCGACTCTATGAGGTGCAGAAAAAACGGTTTATTCGACTTTTTCAAACCTCCAATTCGTGCCGTCAAGCGCGACCGTAGAAGGAGATTTCCTTGATGCCGCGGACTGTGCCTACGCAGCAAGCGCAACCTCGTGTCGTGCTTACTCGTATCCACTATCTCGCAAAATTGCTTAGCCGCCTAAGTCTTGATCAGGTGGCTTCATCTTATCTTCGCGCGTGCGGGCAACCCGCGGATCTTCAAGAAGAAATTTGACCAGTGCGACCGCAAACGAGGGCAGCCGCCCATCAACTCGCATTGCGAGATTGAGTTCGCGTCGAGCCCAAGGTTCTGCCAAAGGAATTATTGCAACCCCTGCTGGCAACCGTGTTAAGACGCTGCTCGGTACGAGTGCAATACCAAGTCCTGCGGACACGAGCGCAAGAACCGCGTCGAAGCCATATGCATGCAGCCGTGCACGGATGGGCTTGCCAATACGCTGAGACATGTCGCGAAGAAACATGAAGTTGCTGCTGGATCGGCTCATGCAGACGAAGTCAAACTCTAATGCCGCTCCGAGTTTGACTGCCGCCTCGTCAGCAAGAACATGTCCCGTGGGCACTGCGATCATCAATCGATCTATCGCGTAGCTATGCAGCTGCAGTTCGCTTGAGTCCGTTGAGCCGGCGAATATGCCGAAGTCAACCTCTTTGGCGACGACGGCTGCCGGTATGGATTCGCTCTGCCGCTCCTCAATGTCCGCATTCACATCGGGATTGAGCACTAAGAAGCGCCCAATAGAGGCGGTTGCGAAGCCATTCAGAGCGCTACTGTTCGCCGCAACGCGCACGTGGCCCTTCAATCCAGAAATGAAGTACCCTACATCTCCATGCAAGCGCTCGATCCCTTGGAAGATCTCTCGCGCATGGATCTGGACAGCCTCTCCCGCTGGCGTCAGATCCATTCCTCGAGGTGTTCGTACGAACAAGGGTGTGCCCAGCGCTTGTTCCAAATTCTTAAGTCGGTAGCTAGCAGAGGAGGCTGTTATATGCAAAGCCGACGCACCGATCGACAGACTTCGCGCCTGCGAGATTTCGAGGAAAAGCTTCAGGTCGGTTAGTTCATACCTCATAACGGCAACGCACCAAGGCGCAAACTCCTTTTCATCTGGCTCTTGCGAGTTTCGCGAACCCTTGAAAGGTCCGCCAGGTAACAGCAGAAGCGATTTCTGACACGCGCCACGAGGTGAAGCACATGCGGTGCCGCACTGGTCAAACGCTGCATCAAGGGCACTCCATCAAATAGCGACGATGGCTTCGGACCAGGGTGACAGCAGAGCGGGAGACCCACGCACTCGTTGATTTCGCAGATCACTTCTTCAAACCAACGAAGTTCCATCGCCGCCTTCAACTTCTTGAATGATTCGCTTGGCTTCATCTCTTTCAGGAATAGGTCGACCGCTGTCGCGCCATTCGATGGCCTTCTTGTACCCTGCGACTTGGGAGTACCTGCGAAAACCAAGGCCGTTCAGGATTGTGCCGCGTGATGCCGTCGAACAGAGTGGCGAAAGACTGAGTTTTGTCGAGCCCTGACGTTTGCATCACTTGGTTGATCGACCGCTTATGCATGGCCAGTTGCAGATACCGTTTTGGATCGAGCCGAATATTCTTGAGTGCGTTGTGATGGCGTCGATGAGCTCGAACTTCCGGCTGCTGAAGCTCGCTCCGTTCCCACTGAACGTTTCATCGAACTTCCGTATCAGGTCTGTCCTGGTTTCCGGAAACCCGTCGGCACTGCGGATCGCCTGGATGTAACCGACTGGGCTGCTGCCGGTTTCAAAGACACCTTGTTAAGGTGTGAATGAAACCGGAGGTGGTTCGTGGGAACGAGAAGGCAATTCGGCCGAGAGTTCAAGCTTGAGGCTGTCAAGCTGGTGAAGCAACGAGGCGTGTCGGTGGCGCAGGCTGGTCGATGCAGGACAGCATGACCTCGCAACTGGTGGCCGATGCGTTGATGATGGCCGTGTGGCGCCGGGGCAAGCCGGTCGCGTTGCTGCATCACTCCGACCAAAGAAGCCAATACACCAGCGAGCACTTCCAGGAGCTGCTCAAGGAGCAATGCATCACCTGCAGCATGAGCCACGCGGGCGAGGTCTGGGACAACTCGGCCATGGAGAGCTTCTTCAGTTGACTGAAGACCTGAGCGCACGGCCAGAAAGGTGTACCAGACCCGGGAACAGACCCGTGCCGATATGTTCGACTACATCGAGCGGTTCTACGACCCGACGCGTCGTCACTCGACGCTCGGCTACGTCAGTCCGATACAGTTTGAGAAAGCTCAAAAAGCTTAGGTCCGTGCCCACGAAACTGGCAGCAGCCCATACAAAAACTGCCGCCTCAAGGGTCGGGAGGGTTTGAACCCCCCATCTGTACGCCCGATTTCCACTGGCAGTCACTGGATTTCAGTGTACGACCTCGGACACTGTGTCCCCGGCTTCCCAATGAAAAAGGGCGTCCGGTGGATGAAACCGGACGCCCTTGGTGTGAAACCGATCTAACGATCTGCCGCAGCACACTAGATCTCGTGGTTACGCCGATTCGCAAAAAAGTTGTTCCCCGGTTTGTTCCCCGGTCTTATCTCCGCTTAATGTTCATGCGGCTTCCAAGCCCGAATGACGAACGCAGAGACGAAATTTTCGACGGGCGCAGAAGAAATGTTGTTAGTTT
>CAIQMJ010000710.1 GCA_903872875.1 uncultured Variovorax sp. | reverse complement strand
CCGATCTGGCAAAAATGGCTCTACGTGTGCCGGCGCTACGACTTCAAGGCCGACCTGACCAGCAAGGGCTACCGCATCGGCCGCATCGATCTCGCGACGCTCGCGTTCGAGTTCCTCGCCGACGAGGAAGGCGACTGGGCCTTCCACTGCCACAAGAGCCATCACACGATGAACGCGATGGGCCACGACGTGCCGACCATGATCGGCCTGGACCACAAGGACGTGGCCAAGCAGATTTCCAACCTGGTGCCCGACTACATGGTGATGGGCGAGCGCGGCATGGCCGACATGGCCGAGATGGAAATGCCGATCCCGGACAACACCGCGCGAATGATGACGGGTGAAGGCCCGTTCGGTTCGGTCGAGATGGGCGGCATGTTCAGCATGGTCAAGGTCCGCAAAAACCAGAAGGCCGGCGACTACTCGAACCCCGGCTGGTTCAAGCATCCGAAGGGCACGGTCGCCTACGAACTCAATGGACCGCCGCCTGAGACCTCGCGCCAACGTGGTGCCGGCGCAGCCGCGATGCCTGCCCAGAACATGCCCGCCAAGAACATCGAAGTTCAGATTCGAAAGCCCGGCAGCAGCCATTCGAGCCACTAGTTTTCTCACCCTCCGTTCCAACCTCCAACTCTCAAAGGAAAAACCCATGAAACACACCTTCCGCAGCACCGCTCTCGCAGCACTCGTGGCTTTGGCCGCCGCTGGCGCTTCGGCATCCGGCACCCATGCCGGCGGTCACGGCCACGATGCCGACGAGGCGATCGGCAAGCCCGGCGTGGCCACCAAGGCGACACGCACGATCAACGTCGACATGACCGACAGCATGCGCTTCACGCCGGCGAACATCAGCGTCAAGCAAGGCGAGACCGTGCGCTTCGTCATCAAGAACTCCGGTCAACTCAAGCACGAGCTCGTGATCGGGACCGAGAAGGAGCTCAAGGAGCACTACGAAGTCATGAAGAAGAACCCGGAGATGGAGCACTCCGATCCAAACATGGTGACCCTGGCCGCGGGCAAGACCGGCGAGATCGTCTGGCAATTCACCAAGGCCGGCAAGGTCGACTTCGCGTGCCTGCAGCCCGGCCACTACGACGCCGGCATGAAGGGCGCCGTGAACGTGACCAAGACCGGGAAGTAAGCGAGACACTCCCACCGCGCACTTCCATCGGAACGCGGCGGGACTCCAAATTCATTCATAGCACAGGAGATCCTCATGTCAAACATCCGCATCGCCCTCTTGGCATTCGTTGCCGCACTCTCGTTCGCTGGCGCAGCCGGCGCGCAGTCCTCCAAATCCACGACCGATATGTCGGGCATGTCCGAGAAGGCCCCCGCGGCCGGCGCCTCGGACGCGGCCGCTGCCTCGGACCTCACCGAAGGCGAGGTCCGCAAGGTGGACAAGGACAACAAGAAGCTCACGATCAAGCACGGCCCGCTCAAGAACCTCGACATGCCTGGCATGACGATGGTGTTCGGGGTCAAGGACGACGCCATGCTCGACAAGCTCGAGACGGGCGCCAAGGTCCGTTTCCAGGCGGAAAAGATCGACGGCAAGATCGTTGTCACGAAGATCGAAGCGGCCCGCTGAGCGCGTAAAAAATCAACGGGCAGCGACCACCGAAGGATGGAGGAAAGAATGGCTTACTCGAGTGCTTCGCAAGTCGTTCGGCAGATCCTGGAGGGACCGGTCACCCGGCCCGTGTTGCAGCGCTGGCGACGCCAGCAGTTCTTTTCCGAGGCCGGGTTCGGCAGTTACTTCGGCGTCTTCGACAACTTTTCCGAAGCGCGGGATTGGCTGCCTGACAGTCCGGAATTCGACCACGCAGCTTTGGCGGAAGAGTACGTGAATGTCCGCACGAAGAAGGTGTTCGCATACGACTACCCCGTGATGTGGTGGCTCGAACGCGCGTTCAGAGGCGGTGCCACCAAGGTGCTCGACATCGGCGGCTCGGTGGGCGTGCACTTCTACGCGTATCGCCGCTATTTCGACATGCCTCGTGGCTTGTCCTGGCGCGTCGTCGAAGTGCCTGCTATTGCTTCCATCGGACGGGAAATGGCCAGCAGTGCCGGGGCCGGTGCACTGAGCTTCGTCGACGGCCTGGCGCAGGCGCTGAACGGAAACGACATCTGGATCGCTGCAGGCTCCCTGCACTATCTGGAGAACGCGCGTCCTGGCGACCTGCTGCAACGGTGCGAGATGCGGCCGCGGCATGTCTTGCTGAACAAGCTCCCACTCTACGACGGCGAGGACTACGTCACGACGCAGAACGCCGGCGCTGGCTGCTTTGCGCCGATGCACGTCTACAACCGCCAACGCTTCATCACGGAAATCGAAGCGCTGGGCTACACCCTTCGCGACCAGTGGCAGGTTCCCGAGCGTTCACTCTACCTACCGGGATTTCCCGAGCGATGCTTCCCGACATTCAGTGGCCTTTACTTTGCCATTTGAGCAGCGCCAAGCAGGCCGTCGACAGGCCTTGGCCAGTCCCGGAAGGTCGGGATCTACGTTGCCTGCCGTCGACACGGGGAAGTCGAGGCATCGCACCATCGTGATGGCGCATTCTGTTGCGAACAGGATTCTCGTTGCGGCGATTTCCGCCGGTCTGACGGGCTGCGCCGATTTCTACCGGCAGCATCGCGATTTTCAGGACGGCTGGCGTACAGGCGAGCTCGTCGAGTTCGGCCGCGCGAACGAGATTCAGCGCGGCGGGCGCACGGATTGCAGGAAGACGGCCAGTGCCGACGATCTTGCAGTGCAGCGCTTCGCCGTCCTGGTCGATCGTTCCACAGGGCAGCGCCACGCGCACATCGTGATGCTGAATCCTGCGACGGCCGTCGAGCTGGGCGATGTCGTCTCGACCAACGTCGTCAGGTGCGGCACACCCATTCGCGTGCTGTCGCATGCACGAGCGTCTGGTGGCTGACGCGGCCTCCACACGACCTCCAGCCATCTTTGCAGCCAGCCCATCACAAACCTGAGTACCTCATGAAATTGTTTGCGTCCCTTCTTCTCTTCACCCTCGGTGGACTCGCTTCAGGTTTTTCGTTCGCGGCCGATCCTGCCGCACCGGCGTCGATCGACAGGGTCTCCGCCAAATCGAAACCCGACATTGCAAACGGCGAAGTCGTTTTCAATGGAAAGTCGTGCGCCGCGTGCCACAGCGCGGATGGGAACTCGGCCATCCCCGCCAATCCCAAGCTGTCTCAGCAGCATCCCGAGTACCTGGTCAAGCAACTCCAGGAATTCAAATCCGGCAAACGCAAGAGCCCGGTCATGAGCGGCATGGCCGCGATGCTGTCCGAGCAGGAAATGCGCGACGTTGCCTGGTTCCTGGGTTCCAAGCCCATCAAGCCGGGGTTTGCGAAAGACAAGGATCTGGTGGCACTGGGCGAACGGATCTATCGCGGCGGCGTCGGGGAGCGCAGTGTCCCGGCCTGCGCGGGCTGTCACAGTCCCAACGGCGCCGGTATCCCGATCCAGTACCCGCGACTGGGCGGGCAGCACGCCGAATACATCGCCGCTCAGCTGACCGCGTTTCGCGATGGGGTGCGACTCAACAGCGTGCCCATGAGCGGCGTTGCAGCCAAGCTCAACGATCGCGAGATCAAGGCCGTGTCCGACTACATCGCGGGGCTGCATTGAACGACACCATGTGTCCAGAGCAGCCCGCGCCTTAGGAGGTAGGCATGTATGTGACGGGGCGATGGGTTTCAACCAATGTTGTCGGCACGATGTTCATCGCCTGGCTCATGGGAGTGGTCATCTTCGTGGCCGTCATCGTGTGGCAACGCCGGAAGCACCGAAAGGGAAATCCCGCTGGCGATAAACACCAGGGCTCGGCTCGCCTGAGTGGCTCGAGGAAAGCCAAACGCCGTCGACGGGGCGCTCGATGACCGCCGCACCCTGGTAGAGCGAGCGTCTGACAGACATCGCGTCCATCACCGGCCAGGCTGAGAGACCCGACGGCGTCTTTGTCGGTGTGCCTTCAGGCCCTTTGCGGCTCTCCTCGACGAAGCAAGCCACGAGGACGCCGACCCGCTGCTCCTGCGAATTGACTCGTCCGGCCTATTGAAAAGGGAACCTCCATGTTCGCTCAGCCGATTGATTACTTCCTCGCTGTCTGGTTCGTGCTGGCGGCCTTGTCGACGGCGTATGTTGCCTGGGACCAGTTGCGCAATAACCCGGAGCCGGTGGTGATGAAGTGGGGGTTCATCCTCGTCACCCTGTACCTGGGACCTTTGGGCCTTCTGCTGTACGTGATGGCGGACAAGGAGCCGGCCCCTGGAGAGCACGAAGAATTCGTCAAGCCGCTGTGGAAACAGGGCGTGGGCTCGACGATCCACTGCGTTGCGGGCGATGCGACCGGGATCATCCTGGCGGCCGTCGTGACCGCGGTGCTAGGACTTCCGATGTGGATCGACTTGATCGTGGAGTACGTCGCAGGTTTTGCGTTCGGCCTCTTCATCTTCCAGTCCCTCTTCATGAAGAACATGATGGGTGGCACGTATCTGGAGAACGTCAAGAAGTCCTTCATGCCTGAATTCATCAGCATGAACGCGATGATGGCGGGCATGGCGCCGGTGATGGCGCTGCTGATGATGGGCCGGGACATGCGCGCCATGGATCCGACCGAACTCGTCTTCTGGGGCGTGATGTCCTTGGGCGTGGCCGTTGGGTTTGCAGTGGCCTATCCGGTGAACGTCTGGATGGTGTCGCGCAAGATGAAGCACGGATTGATGACCGAACGTCGGCCCGAGAAGGCAACCGGCAGCCAATCGGACATGCCCGCGAAAGGCGATCATGGGATCGCCGCAATGGCTACGGCGGCGCACGGCACGCCAACCAATACGGGGCACGGTGGTCATGGTGCTCACGCGGGGCATGAAGAAGGCTCGCTCCCGGAAAAAGCGCCAACTGACGCTCCTGCCGGCCACGCGCACGGCACGCAGCCCAACAAAGATGGACATGGCGGCCGCAATGGCCACCGCATGCGCCCCAATGTGACGCGACCACAACTGGCCGCAGTGACCATGACGACCGCGCTCATGCTGCTCGCCGGCATGACGATGCCAGCGATGTTCGTGAACATGCGCCTGTCGAACCGGGACGTGCGCGGTGCCATCATGCCGCCGTCGATGATCATGGGCTGGGACACTCCGGGCGATGCCATGCGCGACATGTCGGCCATCCACCCGCGTCTGGTCACACAGGCTGCCGCAGCGCAGGCCCGTGGCGACGTGGATCTGGTCCCGACGCTGGACAACGGGGTCAAGGTCTTCCATCTCGAGACCAGCGTCATCCGTTGGAACATCCTCCCGGATGTGACGGTCGAAGGCTATGCGTTCAATGCAACGATTCCTGGCCCGAGGATTCGGGTCACGGAAGGTGATCGCGTGCGCATCAAGGTGACCAACCGCTTGCCCGAAAGCACCACGGTGCACTGGCACGGCTTGATCTTGCCGAACGAAATGGATGGCCCCGCCAAGATCACGCAGAAGCCGATCCAGCCCGGCGACTCGTACACCTACGAGTTCACGACCGAGCAGGCAGGGACTTTTTTCTATCACACGCACGATCATGTCGATCGTCAGCAAGCGTTCGGCCTGTACGGTGCACTGATCATCGATCCCAAGAGCCCGCAGGAGGCTCCCAAAGCCGACCATGAGTACGTGTTGCAGTTGCAGGAGTGGCTCAAGCGCGAAGGCCTGACTTATCCGGCCATGCTGATGGAGGGCGGCCTTCCCAATTACTTCACCATCAATGGCAAGGCATTCCCCGCAACCGACACGGTGAAGATGAAGGTCGGTGAGACGATCAAGCTCCGGTTCGTGGGCAGCAACAACAACTTCGTGCACCCCATGCACGTCCATGGCGGCCCGTTCACTGTTGTCGCAAGGGACGGGTACGTCCTGCCGGAGTCCGCGCGCTTCCAGGCTGATACCGTCAATGTCGGCCCCGGTCAGCGCTACGACGTGATCTGGAAGGCCTTGCGGCCCGGCAAATGGCTGGTTCACTGCCACATCCCGCACCACACGACCAACAACAACGTCGAGCAGGACGGAGGCGGCGGCCTGATGATGGTCCTGGAGGTGGAAGCCTGAATGCAAGAAACCACGCTGTTGAAGGATCTGGCGCCAGTCGCTTGACCTTCACACGATGTCAAGCCTGACACTGACATCACTTTCAATCAAGGAGTCTCTCATGCAAGAGTTCGTCATCCAGTCGATGTCCTGTGGCGGCTGCGCGAGCCGGATCGCTCAGGCCGTCAAGAATCTGGACGCCACGGCGAAGATCGAAGTCGACCTGTCGACCAAGACGTTGCGCGTCGACAGCACCGAGGACCGTGAGTCTGTGGCTGCGGCCTTGGCGGAAGCCGGCTACCCGCCGAAGTGATCCACCGGCACGGGACAGCGACCTTGATCGGCTGATGTGTCTCGTGCTGGCCTGTTCGGACTGAATGCACCGTCGTGTGGTGCATCCAGCCAATTCTTCGTTGGAGAACTCGAATGAACCCTACGCCTTCCAACCTGCATGGACACCATCAGGGACATCAGGGGGCGCACCCGCCCGCCTCCGGAGAACCTTCGCCTGAGACCGATGCGATTCTGAAAGATCCCGTTTGCGGGATGACGGTGACCACGCGGTCCACACACGTTTTGCAGCACGAAGGCGAGGCGGTCTATTTTTGTAGTGCAGGCTGCAAAGCCAAGTTCGAGGCCGACCCGGCAAAGTATGCAAAGCGCAGCGTGCACCCGGCGACCCCGCTCGTTCTGGCGCCCGCAGACCCCGCGCAGACCAACCCCGCGGGCACGATCTACACCTGCCCCATGCACCCGGAGATTCGGCAGGATCACCCAGGCAATTGCCCCAAGTGCGGCATGTCGCTGGAACCCGAGATGCCAACGCTCGATGAGGGCGAAGACCCGGAGCTGAAAGACTTCAAGCGGCGCTTCATCTGGACGTTGCCGCTCACCGTCGTCGTCACCGTGCTTGCCATGGCCGGCCATCGATTCCAGTGGTTCGAGATGGGCACGCAGAGCTGGATCGAACTCGTCCTCAGCGTGCCGATCGTGCTGTGGGCCGGCTGGCCATTCTTCGAGCGCGCGTCGCAATCCGTCGCGAATCGCAGTCCGAACATGTGGACCCTGATCGGCCTGGGCACGGCCGCCGCGTTCATCTACAGCGTCGTCGCCACCGTCGCGCCGCACGTATTTCCCGCTTCGTTCGTCTCGATGGGGCGCGTGTCGGTCTACTTCGAAGCAGCGGCGGTGATCATTTCGCTCACCCTGCTGGGCCAGATCCTCGAGCTCAAGGCGCGCTCGCAGACCTCCGCGGCCATCAAGTCGCTGCTGGGCCTTGCGCCTAAGACGGCACGCCGGATTGGCGCCGACGGCACCGAAGAGGACGTACCGATTGGCCATGTGCATGTCGGCGACAAGCTGCGCGTGCGCCCTGGTGAGAAGGTGCCCGTGGACGGCGTGGTGATCGAAGGCAGCAGCGCAGTCGACGAGTCCATGTTGACAGGTGAGCCCTTGCCCGTGACCAAGCGCGTGGGCGACAAGCTCATCGGTGCGACGCTGAACACCAACGGCGCGCTGGTCATGCAGTCGGAGAAGGTCGGCTCGCAGACGGTGCTGGCGAGCATCGTGCAGATGGTGGCGCAGGCCCAGCGCTCCCGGGCGCCGATGCAGCGGATGGCCGACCAGGTCGCCGGCTACTTCGTCATGACGGTCATCGCCATCGCGGTGCTGACCTTCTTCGCCTGGGGATTCTTCGGGCCGCAGCCGAGTTGGGTCTACGGCCTCATCAATGCCGTGGCGGTGCTCATCATTGCCTGCCCCTGCGCGCTCGGCCTCGCGACGCCGATGTCGATCATGGTGGCGACGGGCAAGGCGGCCACGCAGGGCGTGCTTTTTCGCGACGCCGCAGCGATAGAGAACTTCCGCAAGGTCGATGCGCTCATCGTCGACAAGACCGGCACCCTGACGGAAGGCCGCCCGCAGTTCGAGCGCGCGGTGCCTGCGCCAGGCTTCACCGAAGACGAAGTGCTGCGCCTCGCGGCCAGCCTGGACCAGGGAAGCGAACACCCGCTGGCCGATGCCATCGTGCGGGCGGCGCGCGAGCGCAACCTGGCACTCGTCACGCCCGACGGTTTCGAATCCAGCAGCGGCATCGGCGTGAGCGGCGGCGTGGGCGGCCGGAAGCTGGCGCTCGGCAACACGGCGCTCATGGAACAGCTGCGCGTGCGTGTCGACGACCTGAAACCGCAGGCCGAGGCGATGCGGGCCGAAGGCGCCAGTGTCATGTTCCTGGCGGTGGACGGCCAGCCGGCCGGCCTGCTCGCGGTGTCGGACCCGATCAAGGCCACCACTCTGGAGGCGCTGGCCGCGCTCAAGGCCTCGGGCCTGCGGGTCATCATGGCGACCGGCGACGGCCTGACCACGGCCCGGGCCGTTGCCGCGAAGCTGGGCATCGACGAGGTGCACGGCGAAGTGAAGCCTGCCGACAAGCTCGCGCTGGTCGACAAGCTGCAGCGCGAAGGCCGCATCGTCGCGATGGCGGGCGACGGCATCAACGATGCCCCCGCGCTCGCCAAGGCCGACGTCGGCGTGGCGATGGGCACCGGCACCGATGTCGCGATGAACAGTGCCCAGGTGACGCTGGTCAAGGGTGATCTGCGCGGTATCGCGCAAGCACGTGTCATCTCCGAGCAGACCATCGCCAACATGAAGCAGAACCTAGGTTTCGCTTTCCTCTACAACGCCCTTGGCGTGCCTTTGGCCGCGGGCGTTTTGTTCCCGTTCACGGGCTGGCTGCTGTCGCCGATGATCGCGGCGCTGGCAATGAGCCTGAGTTCGGCCTCGGTCATCACCAACGCCTTGCGCTTGCGTGGAGCCAAGAGCGATGTTCATGCGTCTCACGTCGGCGAAAGATCGACCTAGTAGCGTGCGGCTCGAGCGGCTTCGCTGCGAAGCGCAAAAGCCTCGTTGCTGCGGGCCGCGACCGAAGTGTCACCGAGGCTTGGCGGTCAAGCTTTGGCGCGGGGTTTGAGAAGATTGGCGAGGGCCTTCTGGTCTTCGGCCAGCTGGATGCGCATGAGCTGAAGCACTCGCGAGGCGAGGCCGGAAAGTGGCTGTCCAGGCGGGAGCACCAACACCCCCGCGAAAGAGACTTCCAAGGACAGCGGACGGATGGCCAAACCGCGTTGGGCGTATTCCATGGCGGTGACCGGATTGACGAACCCGATACCCATTCCGCTCAAGGCCATTTCGCACACGCTCGCCGCGTACGGCGTCTCGACCAGCACGCTCAAACCAACGTTGCATTCCGCCAAGGCACGCTCCAGACGCCGCCGCGACGCGTCCTCGGGGTTGAGCGCCAGGAATGGCTCTTCCGCGAGTTGGTGCGGGTGGATGGTTCTCGCCTTGGTCAGGCGGTGCTTCGCATGCATCACCACCACACCCGGGAAGCGGGCGAACTCGGAATGCTCCAGGCCTGTCGTCGGCATTTCATCGGCCATCAGCCCGAAGTTGACCTGCCGCCCTAGCACGGCCTCGTGCACCTCCCGCGAGCTGAGCACTTGCAGCGAGATCTGAGGCCGGGCGTCGGCGTCGCGACGCTCGGCCACCAGCCGAGACAGAACTCGGGGGACGAAGGTCAGGCCGAAGGCGGGGTAGACCGCCATGCGCAGCGTGTTGACGCCGAAACGCTTGAGACTGCGCATGCGGTGTTCGATGCTGCTCAGGCCCACGAAAACGCGTTCGACCTCGACCAGCAAGGCTTGCGCTTCGGGCGTCGGATGCAAACGGCCTCGCAATCGGCGAAACAGCGTGAATCCGGCCGCTTCCTCGAGTCGGCGCAACGATTGGCTGATGGCGGGCTGCGTGACGCCCAAAAGCACCGCCGCCTTGCTTGCAGAGCCGACGGACATCACGGAACGGAAGACCTCAATCTCTCTGAGCAACATATAACAACAGTTTATGGACAAAGAACCTCAAGCGCGATTCAGATTATCCCGGTCGTCCTAAAGTTGGCGTCTTCAGCCACCCTCGGGAGAAGCGACATGAAACTTCAAACAGTTCTTGCAGTGACCGCCCTGGCATGTGCAGCACCTGCGTGGGCACACGATTTTTCCGGCGACATCGCCAAGTTCCAGACCATCGCCGCCACCAAGAAGCCGGACAGCCAGCAAGCGCTTGCGGCGAAGCTCGCGCTGGAGCGTGCACAGGGCGAGATGGAGCAGTCGGATGTGAAGATGGTGTTGCGCATCCGCTCGATGACCAACGCGGGCCTGCGCGCCATCGGCGAACAACCGGCCTTCCTCACCAGCGAGTACAAGCGCCTGGAGGCGGCACTGGCCAACCCCAAGACCAACGACCCGGTCAAGATCGCCGCGGCCAAGGAAACCTTCGCTCGCCTGACGGTGGAGATGAAGGTCTATACCGATCTCGAGAACATGGCCGTCGATCAGATGAAGCAGGCACTGCAGCTCATCGAATCCGCACCCGCCAACTGATCGCACTTCCAACGCACGCCTGTGTATTCCATCGTGAACTCTTCCATTCCCCATCTCGACACCTCTCCTCGGAGCGCATTCGCCAGCCTGGCCCCACCGGTGTGGCGCGCCTCCACCGTCGTCTTCGATTCGCTCGACGATTTCGTGAATCGCCGCACCCGCCTGCCGGACGGCTTCAGCTACGGCACGACAGGGACGCCGACGCAGCGCGCCCTGGAGACACGCATTGCCGAACTGGACGGCGCCGCACATTGCGTTGTCTTTCCTTCCGGGCAGGCAGCGATCTGTAGCGCGCTCCTGGCGTTGCTCAAGAAGGGTGATCACCTGCTGATGACCGACGCCGCCTATGGCCTGGCCAAGTCCTTCGCCGTCGAGCGGCTGCAGGCGCTCGGCATCGAGGTCGAGTTCTATCCGCCGCGCATCGGCGCCGGTATCGAGCGCCTCGTACGCCCCAACACGCGCCTCATCTGGCTGGAGTCCCCGGGCACGGTGACGATGGAAGTGGAAGACGTACCGGCGATCACCGCTGTGGCGCGCACCCGCGGTGTACTTACGGCCATCGACAACACCTGGGCCAGTCCGCTGGGTTTCGCGGCCTTGGCACATGGCGTCGACCTGTGCATTCACGCCTGCACCAAATACATGGGCGGTCATTCGGATGTGCTGATGGGCAGCATCGCGACCAATGACGAAGGCCTGTACAAGTCCTTGCGCGGCCTGCAGTCGCAGATGGGGCTGGCCGTGAGCCCGGAAGATTGCTTCCTGGTCGCCCGGGGACTCGACACGATGCAGGTGCGCATGGAGCGCCAGGCCACCAGCGCACGGCTGATCGCCGAGCGACTCGCAGCGCATCGCCTGGTGCGCCGGATGCTCTTTCCCGCGCTGCCCGGCGCGCCGGACCATGCACTGTGGGCGCGCGACTTCAGGCAGTCCGGCTGCGTGATGTCGCTGCAGCTCGCGGACGGTCCCTACGACGCATACCGGGCGCTCTTCGGGCACCTGAAGCTGTTCTCCATCGGCGCGAGCTGGGGCGGCGTGCGCAGCATCGCGGCGTTTTACCCCGCGGAAGAACTCGCCAAACGCAATTTCTGCGATGTCCAGGGTCCGGTCATTCGCCTGTCGATCGGCCTGGATGATCCCCAGGCGCTGCTTGATGAGTGGCTGGGCGCCTTGAGCGCCTGCAAGACGAGTTTCAACCTCTGATCCACGCTACTGGAGCCCGCGATGACCCTCAAGCCGACCATTCACTCTGCCTTGATTCGTCCCTTTCTTGCCGTCGCCGGCCTCGCGCTGTGCGCCGGCGTCGCCGCGCAATCGGCGCCGCCGCTGGAGGGCACGCTCAAGAAGATCAAGGACACCGGGACGATCACGGTGGCGACGCGCGGTGCCTCCATTCCGTTCAACTACTTGGATGACAACAACAAGCAGGCGGGCTTTGCCTGGGAGATCGCGCAGCGCGTGGTCGACCAGGTGAAGAAAGACCTCAAGCTCGCGAAGCTGGAGGTCAAGACCCTGGAAGTCACGCCGCAGACGCGCATACCGTTGGTGGCCAACCAGACCGTGGACCTGGAGTGCAGCTCCACCACCAACAATGTCGAGCGGCAGAACCAGGTGTCGTTCTCCACCACCTTCTTCGTGGTCGGAGCACGGCTCCTGGTGCGCAAGAACTCCGGCATCAAGCACTGGTCCGACCTGGTCGGCAAGAACGTCGTGGTCAGTGCGGGCACCACTGCGGAGCGCATGTTGCGGCAGCTCAACGAGAAGAACAAGTGGGGCATCAACATCATCCTGGCCAAGGACATCAACGAGAACTTCCTCACCGTGGAGACGGGCCGCGCGGTGGCCGCGACGCAGGACGACATCATTCTCTTCAGCAACATCGCCCGCGCCAGGAACCCCGCAGACTGGGAGGTGGTCGGTGTACCGCAGCAGAAGGAGGCCTATGGCTGCATGCTGCGCAAGGGGGACGTGGCTTTCAAGAAGCTGGTGGACGGCGTGATCACCGGGATGATGCGCTCCGGCGAGTTCGCCGCGCTGTACGAGAAGTACTTCCTCAAGCCCATCGCGGTGAAGGGCAGCGTCACGGTCAACTTCCCGATGTCGCCCGACATGCAAGAACTCTTGCGTCATCCGAACGACCAGCCGCTGTAAGCCGTGTCGCTCCACATTTGACGACCGTCCTCACAAACCATCCAAGCACTCTTCACGATGCACTACACCTGGGACTGGCTGATCTTCTTCAAACCCTCGGTCACAGGCGAGGGCCTGTACGGCATGATGCTGCTGCGCGGATTGCTGTGGACGGTGGCGTTGTCTCTGCTGGCATGGACGCTGGCACTGGGCATTGGTCTGATCGCCGGGGTCGCCAGGACGTTGCCCAACCGCACGGCGCGGTACCTGTCGACGGTGTACATCCACTGTTTTCGCAATACGCCGTTGCTTGTGCAGCTGTTTCTCTGGTACTTCGTGGTGCCGGAGCTG
>CAIQMJ010000709.1 GCA_903872875.1 uncultured Variovorax sp. | reverse complement strand
GGTCGCTCTCATCGAACGTGAGGGGATCGCCCTCGGCGGAAAGAGTCATTCGTGCGAGCAGTTCGGCCGCCAGTGCACGGGCTTCGGTGTTGGGTTCGATGTCGTTCATGGTCGTGCAGACGATTGAGACAGGAGGGCACTCAGGGCGCGTGCAATCGCGCGGCTGGAGGCATCGTTGCGGCCTGCATAGGCCGCGATGGCTGCGGTCAGGTCAGCAGGGCTCGGCGGTTTTGGCAAGCTGGCGCGCTGGGGCTTCACAGCGATCCGACGCACGTTCTGCGGCAACATGCGTTCGGCATCGGCCTGCGGAACGAGGAAAATCTTCGGCTTGGTCCTGCCGGGGCGATCGATGCGAGCGCGGTCGGCATCGATCATCTGCGCGATGCGCTGACGCAGGCCGACGCTGTACTGCATGTCCGTCAGCACGCGGGCCAGATGCTTGCAGGCTGCGCCGTCCAACGTTGGATTGGTGAGTTTGGGCAGGCCATGTTCGGCGCGCCCTGCAACCCAGCCGCCGGCCGTGGCGACGAAGCGCAAGAAGTAGCGAAAGTGCTCACAGTCGCATTCGAAGCGCAACGGCGATTCCTTGCACAGCCACTGCGCGGCTTGAAGCGGCGTGCTCGGTCGAGACAGCGCGGCGGAATACTGAGCGAACTCGATGTTCACGTGATGCCGGGTCACCTTGGACTGCGGCCCGCTGTTCGTGACGAGATGCACCTTGCCGGCCTGCAAGCGCGATGGCAGGCTGTACCGAATCTGCGCCTTCGCGCGTTCAAGGTCGTCAGGCCTGGACAGCGCGAGCGCCTCTTTTGCAGTGATGCCCTGCCGAGCCCTATCGCCCAACTGAGCCACGCTCTTGCGAAACACGGCGAGGTCGGCAGGGGTGATAGGCCGAACCCGCCCGCCGAGAGTCGTCGTGAGCATGCGGGCCGGCGACAGCTTCCCCGCAACCTCGTGAGGCTGGAGGATGATCGTCGCCTGACGACGGCTTTCCAGTTCACGTGCGCGCTGCGCATTCAGCGCTGATTGCGCGTTGCCTACACGCGGCGCCTTCATGATGCGATCCAACGGCGCGCCGCGCCGCCGACCTTAGCAAAACTTAACATCGGACGACGCGCCCTCGCGTGCGCGCGCGAGCAGTCGTCGCAATTGTTCGCTATGGTCCGGGTTCGTTTGGTCCCGTCCGGCCGGTTGCCCTGATCGCCTGTCGAAATGCTTGCGAGCCAAGCGTCGAGAACGTTAGCTTTTGTTAACGTGCCAGTGGCACTGGCCGGCGTCATGCGGGTTCCTGCTCGGCCGCCAGACGGGCCTTGACCAGATCGTCGAACTCGCCGAACCCGGCCAGCACGGCCACGTCGCCCCGACCGTCGTCGAGAAACGCATGCAACGGTGGCAACAGTTCGTTGACCTCTGCGATGCGCGCGAGGTATGCGGCGATCTTGGCGTCCGGGTCTGATGCCTCCGGGCGCAGCGCAGCGATGTCTTCCCTTGTGAGCCCGACAGCGAGCAGATTGCTGAACCGCATGTCTGCGATTGCATAACCGAGCGTTGCGGCATTCCGAGCCGCATCGATCAGTTTGATGAGGTGCGTGCGCTCGTCGACCAGTTGATTCGATCGCGCGATGACCGCGCAGCGCAACGGCGCGAGCCGGTTGAGGCGTGCCTGACGACGAGCGTTGTGGCGGGTATGGTCCTCGCGAACCGCGAGTTCATCGGCGTCGACTTGAGTAGCCAGCCGATCCAGCACAGCAACGATCCCAGCGGGACTCATATCTTCGAGAGGTGCCCCGTCGCCGACAGCATGCGCGATCGCTTCAGAGATGGCGCTGCGCAGGCCGGCGACTTCCATCAAGCGCATGCGCTTTGAGGTCAGGCGGTCGGCCGCGCGCAGTACAGCCCAGTCACTGAAGACAATGTCGACTGCATCGACCTCGGCGGTCTTCAGGGGGCGATCGATCGAGAGCGGGCTATGGAAGGTTTTCATGGCGTTTTGGCCGGCAGGCGTTTTGGGGCGAAAGAAGGGCAAGTTGCTGGTACGGCCTTGGGGCGACCGATTGACGGGCTTGGTGGCGCTGGCCGCGGGCTTGCCGCGCAGGCGCCGAGTGATCCAGACGACGGCGTTCAAGAATCCCCCGGCTGCACACTCGCTTCGATGTAGCTCTGGATGTCGATAAGTCGATAGCGCACCGCGCCACCGATGCGGCAGTGCTTCGGCTGCGAGACGCGTTTGGTTGCACGCCACGCGGCGAGGGTTGAGGGCTGTACAGAGAGCAGCGCCGCGGCCTGCACTTCGGTAAGCAGCGCGTTGGGCGGCGAATGGTCAGAGACGATGGTCGGGGCCATGGTTTTTTGTGCGATTGGTTGCGAAGCACCGATCGTCGATGCGAGTCCCCGAAGGCATCAGGGCGATTTTCCGAAATCGATTGAAGC
>CAIQMJ010000708.1 GCA_903872875.1 uncultured Variovorax sp. | reverse complement strand
TGTTCGCGGTAACGATCTTGCCGCTGGCAGGATTGATCGAGGCTGGCATCGCCTCAAAAGGCACGATGCCTTTCCACTCGTGTTCGCCTGTCCATCCCGGCACGGGAATCCAACCGTTCGCTCGAGGCCGGTCTGGGACCAACGCTCGAACGCGGTGGCCGATGTTGCCCTGCGTGTCCGCGGCTACGACGTTGTGGTCGGCCAGACCCCAGCCGCGAGTTCCCTCATAGAGCTCCGGAACAGTGCGTGCGCGCAAGGTGCGCAGCAGGCAGTCGAAGGAGCGATCCTCCTCGAGAAATTGCGCAGACTTCAGCGTGATGGCTGTCCCAGTGACGGGGTTTCCCACCACGGCTGCGCCGTGCCGAGTCTCGAAGACGTCGAGCAGCACGTCCCCGGCGTCGCGTACGCGAATGATCTCGACGCGCCGCGTCGTCGGCACCCAGCCCGACTCGGTACGGTACTCGCGCCCGAAATCCCGGAACTGCTCGATGTACAGATCGGCGAGATCGACGAACGATACCGTCACGCACCAGGCCACGTGGTGGTTATGTGCAAAGTGCGGGAAGCCGGGCACGCCAGGAACCGTCAACCCAATGGCGTCGAAGCTCGCGCCACGAACGTGGGTCTGTTGGTAGATGATGGGAATGTCAAGCTCCCGATGCGGATCTCCCATAAGAATCGGCTTGCCGTGAGCCGTGTGCGCGCCGCCGACGACCCAGTTGTTGCTACCGCCACCGGACTGGTCAGCGGCCCCGAGGCGAAGAAGCTCGGCGACAGCCGGCGCCAGCTGGTCGAGTTGCATCGGCCATCGCTCGGCGCTTGTGTTCCATGGAAAGCAGGTGCGCTCGTTGCCGCCGTCGTCATATCGCAGCTTCGATGCGCCGTCGACGCCAAGCGAAGGCAGGGCCGCGGCCCGCAGCAGTTTCATCCACAGGGACCCGAGTAGGAACCCAACCTGACGCATTGCGACGATTGAGTGCCAGGGCTCCCAGCGCTGGGGAGCGACTTTCAGTAGCTTGTATTCGGGCGGCCAATCAGATATCTCGATGTACGCATTCACGCCCTCTGCGTAGCGCTCTAGCATCTCTCGCGCTTCCACAGTCAGGTTGTCGAGGTCACGCTTGGCGGCCCATTCGCAACGCAAGAGACGCGCGAGGCGGTCCGCCGGCACACCTTCTGCACCGACCCACTCGGCCCAGCGTCCGGTGCCCTTTCGCACACTCGCCTCCATTTGCCAAAGGCGATCCTGTGCGTGTGCCCAGCCGAGTGCGACGAAGGCATCCATGTCGGTCACTGCGTGGATGTGGGCGACACCCCACTCGTCGCGCCAAATGTCGACAGGCTGCGTCACCGGCAGTTGAATCTTATGGATCATGGAGATGAAGTGGCGTTGGTTAGTCTCTACGTCCGTAGGCTAAGGCTCGCATCACGACCCGTCTTTGCGGCAAGGCGCAATATTTTGACCGGCGGGCACGTTATGCGATTGGCACAGAATGTGCATGATTTCCCACTCTTCGATGGAGCGGCTGATGACGACACACACTCTGAAAGCGCCGACGACGGTTTTTGCTTCCACGACAACGGGCCTGGCGCAGTTCATCGAGCGCATGGGCGGTGATTCCGCCTCGATCCTGGTCGAGGCGGGCTTTGTTGCCGACCGGATCGCCGGTCCCAACAATGTGATTTACCTTCATCAATATTGCCGCGCGCTGGCATGTGCGGCTGACTACACGGGGCGGCAGAACTTCGGACTTTGGTTTGGCCAGCAATACTTACCTCGTCAGCTCGGCATGTTCGGCTATCTCGGCTCTTCATCGCCAACGCTTGGCGAAGCCCTTGCAAACATGCATGACCACATGCGGTTCCACCAAACGAACAGCCGGCTTGGGCTCGAGTCGCGGAACGGTCGGACGATCGTGAGCTACTTCGTTGACGAGCAGTTGCCCGATGGTCGGCACGACACAGAGCTGTCGCTCGGTCAATTGCTGAATCAGCTTCGCGAGCCGCTGGGCCGAGCTTGGTCGCCGCTGCAGGTTCGCTTCACGCACGGCAAGCCCACAGGGTGGTCCGAGCACCGTGACGTATTCGGCTCGGAAGTCCTCTTCAACCAGGACTGCAACGGAATCGTGTTACTCACGTCCGATCTCGAAACGCCGATGCCTTACCAGGATCCAATGCTGCTGAACGTCATGAAGCAGAGCCTGCAGCGATTTGGCGAACACCAGATCCCGGTCGAGCTCTCTATCGCCGCACGGACGCGAGACGCGATTCGCAGTTTGCTACGACACGGCTATCCCCATCTGGACGAGGTCGCGAAGCGGGTGGGCCTAGCACCCTGGACGCTCCAACGCCGGCTCGCAGAAGAGTCGAGGAACTTCAAGGATCTGGTCGAAGAGGTTCGCATCCACGATGCGCCCTTGCTGCTCGCGAAGCAGCATCTTTCGATCTCAAAGACTTCCGAGCTCCTGGGGTACTCGGAGATCAGTGCCTTCTCGCGCGCTTTCCATCGGTGGTATCAGGTGGCGCCACGGCAGTGGCGACTAAATGCCGAGGCATCAAAGGGCCAGGTGCCTCACGAGCCTTCTTGAGACGCCCTGGGCTAGGGAGACTTTGATCAGGCGCTGATTTCAGGCGAGCGCTCGCGATTCGACGCGCTTGAGCCTGCGCTCGGCGATCGCCGAAACCGACAGGCCCTGTTTGTGCAACTCCAGAATCATCATCAGACCGTTCCAGATTGATCAGCCTGCTGAGCGGAAATGGAAGACCTATCGACCTCCGATGAACTCGCAAAGGCGCTCTACTGCGGCATGTTCCAGCGCGGCCCTAATCTCGAGAGCGTTCAGAAGGGTCCCATCATGAGCCGTTTCCATGAGCCGGGGGACGAAAAGCGCATGGTGGTAATCCTGGCGCCGGCAGACTTCGGGGTGAGCGTCCAGTCGCTCCATCTTGACCCGAGCCGAAGCCCGTGCTCGTCACGGCGAGCGCGTGTATCCGACGTCGGCGAGGCACTCCACGAGGTTGAGGTTGGCCAGCAGCAGGTATTTCTCGGCGTCGGTTCGTACACGCAGCAAGTCGTGATCGCCGAGGTAGCCGTAGACGAACGCCAACAGGTATCGCTCGGGGTGCTCGTCGCAGAACTGCTGGACGACCTGGTTCGCCAGCCCGCCCGGCAATCCCTCGTTGAAGCGCGCGCGAGCCGTCAAGCGCTGCATGCATCTCTCCTGCACGTCCTCTGAGACGACCGGCCACACATGGCCGCTGCGCTTCATCGCCTGGAACGTCACGAACAGGATGTGCAGCGGCACCTCCAGTTCCACCATGCCTACGCCCATGCGCGACAGCGCCAGGATGGAGGCCAGCAGGTTGGGCTGCTGAGCGTAAATCTCGTCGGCCAGGTGCACCTTCCGTGCCGGGTCCATGGCGCTGACGTCGATGTCCGCCTGGACCATCACGGCCTGCGTGATCACTCCCATCGTCGTCAGTCCGGCCGCCAGCGATGCGGCAGCAATTCATCGAGCCGGTGGTGGGGATGCGAGTGGATGCGCGCCAGCACGTCGCGCAGGTAGGCCCACGGATCCAGGCCGTTGAGCTTGGCCGACTGCACCAGGCTCATCACCACCGCCGCCCGCTGGCCGGCCAACTCGCTGCCCACGAACAGCCAGTTCTTCGCGCCAAGCTTCCAGGGCTTGATCTGCCGCTCGATGAGGTTGTTGTCGATGGCTACCGCGCCGTCGTCGATGTGTAGCGTCAGCGCTGTCCACGCGTGGAGGCTGTAGTCGATCGCCGCGGCGATCTTGCTGCCATCAAGCACCTGCGTGCGCTGCAGCCTGAGCCACACCTCGAATTCGTCCCACAGCGGCTTGCTCAACTGCTGGCGAGCCTGTCGGCGGCTGTCGTCATCCATCTCGGCGAAGGCCGCCTCGGCATGGTAGATCCGCGCCCAGCGACGCATCGCCTCGGTGGACACTGCGCTGGCACTGCTGCCCCCGCGGCTGAGTTCTTCGAAGTACCGCCGGGCATGTGCGGCACAGACCGCCGACTGTCGCTGCGGATGGACCTTTGCGTCCAGCACGGCGTTGTAGCCGGCGTACTGGTCGGTGATCAAGGTGCCGTTCCACGCCTGCTCTGGGCATGGTGGTCCCTTGCCGCCGAGGAAGGCCACCGGGTACTGTGCCCCTCGGCCCAGGCAGAACTCGTAGATCACGCCCGGATACGGGTCGTGAAGATTGCGCGCCCAGGCCCAGATGTAGGCCCTCTTCGTCTTGCCCGCGCCGGGGTCCAGCAGCGGCACCGGGGTCTCGTCGGCGTGCAGCACACGGCAGCCGAGGATGAAGCGCCGGTGCGCATCGTACAGCGGCTCGAGTCTGGCGCCGCCGGCGCCACCCCAGGCGGCCAGCGTCGAGCGCGGCGTGTGCACGCCCGAGCGGGCGTTGATCGGCTCCTGCCGGTAGTACGGCAGGTGGTCCACGAAGCGGCTGATCAGCGTGTGCGCGACCAGCCCGCTGGCGGGGATGCCGCCATCGACGACGTCCGGTTCGGCCGGCTCCTGGCGCAGTACCTGGCAGCAGCGGCAGGCCCATTTGCCGTAGATGTGTCGGTGCACGAAGAACTTGGCCGGGATGATGTCCAGCTTCTCGCTGACGTCCTCGCCG
>CAIQMJ010000707.1 GCA_903872875.1 uncultured Variovorax sp. | reverse complement strand
CGCGATCCAGCCGCGACCCGAGACCATGCCCTCGTTCCAGCCGCGCGAATAGATCTCCGACAGATAGGCGCCCGCCAGGCCGCACAGCGCACCGCCCACGACCACCGCGAGCAGGCGGATGCGCCGCACCGGATAGCCCAGCGCGTGCGCCGATTCGGGCGACTCGCCCACCGCGCGCAGCACCAGGCCGGCCCGCGTGCGATACAGGAACCAGATCAGCGCGAAGGCCAACAGGATCACCAGGTAGACCAGCGGATGCTGGCGGAACAGCGGCCCGCCGACCACCGGCAGGTCGCCCAGCACCGGGATCGAGAACGGCGTGAGCGCTGGCAGCGTGGCCTTGGTGTATTCGGTGCCGACGAAGGCCGAGAAGCCGCCGCCGAACAGGCTCAGCGCCAGGCCGGTCGCGTACTGGTTGGTGTTGAGCCAGATCACCAGCACGCCGAAGATCGCGGCCAGGAAGGCACCCGCCACCATGCCGGCGAGCAGGCCGAGCCAGGTGTTGCCGGTCGCGACCGTGACGGCCACGCCGGCGACCGCGGCGCACAGCATCATTCCTTCGGCACCGAGGTTCACGATGCCGGCCTTCTCGTTGACCAGCAGGCCGAGCGCCGCGATGGCGAGTGCGGTGCCGGCGCTGAACACCAGCCCGAGCAATCCAATGTAGACCTCCATCACAGGGCTCCTTCGGTGGCGCGCACGGCCGGCGCATTGAGTGGCGTGCTGGCCTGCAGCGACGAGGTGGCGGCCGTGGACGGCGCCGCCTTCGGCGTGGCCTTGCGGCGGATGCGGTAGGCGATCAGCGTGTCGCAGGCCAGCAGCGTGAACAGCAGCAGGCCCTGGAACACGCCGGTCAGCGACTTCGGCAGGCCGAGGCGCGACTGCGCGAGTTCGCCGCCGATGTAGAACATGCTCATCAGGATGGCCGAGAAGATCATGCCGACCGGATGCAGCCGGCCGACGAAGGCCACGATGATGGCCGCGAAACCGTAGCCGGCCGGCACATACGGCGACAGCTGGCCGATCGGGCCGGCGACTTCGAGCGCGCCGGCCAGGCCGGCTGCGCCGCCCGAAGTCAGCAGCGCGATCCACACCGCGCGGCGTGCCGAGAAGCCCGCGTAGCGCGCCGCCGCTGGCGCCAGCCCGCCGACCTGCTGCGCAAAGCCGGCGCGCGTGCGGAACAGGAAGACCCACAGCATGGCCGCGCCGGCCAGCGCGATCAGCAGGCCGATGCTCACGCGCGAGCCCTTGATGAGCCGCGGGATCTGCGTGACCGCATCGAAGGTCTTGCTCTGCGGGAAGTTGAAGCCCATCGGGTCCTTCAGCGGCCCCGCGACCATGTAGCCCAGCACCAGCGTCGCGACGTACACCAGCATCAGGCTCACCAGGATCTCGTTGGCGTTGAAGCGGTCGCGCAGCAGCGCGACGATCGCGGCCCACGCCATGCCGCCCAGGATGCCGGCGAGGATGATCGCCGGCACGATCCACGGGCCGGTGCTCCTGTCGGCCAGCAGCGCGACGTAGCCGGCCGCGATCGCGCCGATCACGAACTGCCCTTCGGCGCCGATGTTCCACACGTTCGACCGGAAGCAGACCGCCAGGCCCAGCGCGATGATCAGCAGCGGCGTCGCCTTGACCATCAGCTCGCCGATCGCATAGCCGCTCTTGATCGGTTCCCAGAAGAACACCAGCAGGCCCTTGACCGGGTCCTTGCCGAGCAGCGCGAACAGTGCGACGCCGATCACCACCGTGATCAGCAGCGCGAGGATGGGCGAGCCGTAGCTCCAGAAGCGCGAGAGTTGCGGGCGGGGTTCAAGCTTGAGCATGGGTCACTTCCTTGGCGGGGACAGCAGCGTTGGCGGCAACTTCGGAAGCGTCCCAGAGGCCGCTCATCCATTCGCCGATGCGCGGCACGGTGGCCGCGGCACGCTCGACCGAGGGCGACAGCCGGCCCTTGGCGATCACGTAGAGCCGGTCGCTGATCTCGAACAGTTCGTCGAGCTCCTCGCTGACCACCAGCACCGCGCAGCCGGCATCGCGCAGCGCGAGGATCTCGCTGCGGATCAGCGCCGCGGCGCCCACGTCCACGCCCCAGGTCGGCTGCGCGACGATGAAGAGCTTCGGGTTGGCGTCGATCTCGCGGCCGACGATGAACTTCTGCAGGTTGCCGCCCGACAGCGAACGCGCTGCAGAGGTCGGCCCGCCGGCCTTGACCTTGAAGCGCTGGATGATCGTGTTCGCATGGCCGGCCAGCGCGCCGGTGCGGATCCAGCCGCCGCGGCCGACCGCGTTGCTGCGCGTCAGCAGCAGGTTGTGCGAGAGCCCGAGCGTCGGCACGGCGCCGCGGCCCAGCCGTTCTTCCGGCACGAAGTGCAGGCCCAGCGCGCGCCGCTTGCGCGGCCGGAAGCGCGCGGCCGCCTGGCCGAACACCTCGATCATCGCGGGCTCGGCACGCGTGTCCTCGCCGGAGAGTGCGTAGAGCAGCTCCTTCTGGCCATTGCCCGACACGCCCGCGATGCCGACGACCTCGCCCGCGCGCACGTCGAGGCACACGCCGTCGAGATCGACGCCGAACTGGTCCTCGCGCGCCAGCGTCAGGCCCTTGACGCGCAGCGCCACCGCGCCGGCCTTGACCGCGCGGTGCTGCAGCGGCGGCGGCTCGGCGCCGATCATCAGGCGCGACAGCGACTCGTTGGTCTCGTTCTGCGGGTTGCAGACGCCCGTGACCTTGCCGCCGCGCAGCACGGTGCAGGCGGTGCACAGCTCGCGGATCTCGTGCAGCTTGTGGCTGATGTAGAGGATGCTGCAGCCCTCGGCCGCCAGCTTCCTGAGCACCACGAAAAGCTTGGTGACGGCCTGCGGCGTGAGCACCGAGGTCGGCTCGTCGAGGATCAGCAGCTTCGGGTCGGTCAGCAGCGCGCGGATGATTTCCACGCGCTGCATCTCGCCGACCGACAGCGTGTGCACCGGCCGCGACGGGTCGATGTCGAGCCCGTACTCGGTCGCCTTGGCGCTGATGCGGCGCGTGACGTCGGCCAGCGCCAGGCTCTTGTCGAGCCCGAGCCAGACGTTCTCCGCCACGGTCAGCGTGTCGAACAGGCTGAAGTGCTGGAACACCATGCTGATGCCGAGTGCGCGCGCCTCCTGCGGGTTGCGCACGTTGACGGCCTGGCCGTTGAACATCACGCTGCCCTCGTCGGGCTTGACGGAGCCGTAGATGATCTTCATCAGCGTCGATTTGCCGGCGCCGTTCTCACCGAGCACGGCATGGGTCTCGCCAGGCAGCACGGTGAGCGACACGTCGCTGTTGGCGACCACCGCCGGATAGCGCTTGGTGATGTGGGCAAGCTGGAGTCGTGGGGTTGTCATTCAGGGGCTCTCACTGGAAACCGGTTGTGCTGGCTGCGGCGCCCGGCACGGGCCGCAGCGACGCGGCGACCGACTTGATGCGCTCGCGCAGCCAGCGCGCCGAACTCGACGCATGCGTGCGTTCATGCCAGAGCTGGTAGTACATGAGGCGCGGAAAGGCGACGGGGCATTCGAGGATCTTCACCGGCAGGCGGGTGGTGAAGCGCTCGCAATATTGACGCCCGGTCGTGAGCACCAGCAGGCTGGAAGCGACCATGTCGGGTATGAGGCTGAAGTGGGCGCAGCGCGCGGTGATGTTGCGCTGCACCTTCAGCGCGTCGAGCATCTGGTCGATGATGCCGCGCGCGCCGGGGTGCATCGGCGTGGGCGCGATGTGCTCGGCCGCGAGCCAGGTGCCGGCGTCCCAGCCGCGTCGCACGGCCGGATGGTCGGCATTGACCAGCGACACGATCTCGTCGCCAAACAGGCGCGCCATGTGCAGGTCTTCCGGCGGCTTGAGCCAGTTGCCGATCACCAGGTCGACGTTGCCGAGCGACAGTTGCGCGTGGTAGTTCGAATCGGGCGACAGCGGATGGATCTCGATCCTGCACAGCGGCGCCTGGCTCTTGACCTGCGCAACCAGCATCGGCAGGAACAGCGGGTCGAGGTAGTCGCTCGCGGCGATGCGGAACGTGTTGGTGGCGGTCTGCGGGTCGAACGCGCGCGCGTCGCTGAACAGCACCTCGGCCGAGCGCAGGATGCTGGCTGCCGGCTCGATCATGCGCAGCGCCGCATCGGTCGGCACCATGCCCGCACCGGAGCGCACCAGCAACGGGTCGCCGGCCAGCTCACGCAGCCGCTTGAGCGCGGCGGAAACGGCGGGCTGGTACATGCCCAGGCGGATGGCGGCGCGCGACACGCTGCGGTCGGTCAACACGGTGTGCAAAACCCGGATGAGATGAAGATCGATCTTGTCGAATAGCGCCTGGTCACGCATGGCCGTCCACATATTTTTGCAATATGCGGGCGGTTATACCGTCCCTCATGCGCCGGCTTGCACCGCAGTGATCGCATTCAGGATGGCTTCGCTGGTCGCCGGGGCGCGCAGCGGCGGGTCGATGCGGTGGTCGCCGGTTGCCGAAACGGCGTCGCGGATCGCGAAGAACACCGAGAAAGGCAACAGCAGCGGCGGCTCGCCGACCGCCTTGCTGCGGTGGATCGAGTCCTCGAAATTCGGCCCCTCGAAAAGCTTCACGTTGAAGACCGGCGGGCAGTCGTTGGCGGTCGGTATCTTGTAGGTGCTCGGCGCGTGCGTCGTGAGCTTGCCGCTCTGCGGATGCCACACGAGCTCCTCGGTCGTGAGCCAGCCCATGCCCTGGATGAAGGCACCCTCGACCTGGCCGATGTCGACCGCCGGGTTCAGCGATTTGCCAGCGTCGTGCAGGATGTCGGCGCGCAGCAGCTTCCATTCGCCGGTGAGCGTGTCGACGATCACTTCTGCAACCGCCGCGCCGTAGGCGTAGTAGTAGAACGGGTGGCCCTGCATCGTGTCGCGGTCCCAACTCAGCCCCGGCGTGGCATAGAAACCGTCGGACCACAGCTGCACGCGGTCGAGGTAGGCCTCGCCGACCACCGTCGCGAAGCTCAGCGTGCGACCGTTCACCGTGACCTTGTCGTTGACGAAGCGCACGTCGGCGGGGCTGCCGCCATGGCGTGACGCTGCGCACGCGGCAAGCCGCTCGCGGACGGTACGGGCGGCGTCCTGTGCGGCCTTGCCGTTCAGGTCCGAACCGGTCGATGCCGCCGTTGCCGAGGTGTTGGCGATCTTCTGCGTGTCGGTGGCCGTCACGCGCACCGCATCGAAGCTCACGCCGAGTTCATGTGCGACCACCTGCGCCACCTTGGTGTTCAGGCCCTGGCCCATTTCGGTGCCGCCGTGGTTCACCAGGATCGACCCATCGGTGTAGACGTGCACCAGCGCGCCGGCCTGGTTGAAGTGCCGCACGTTGAAGGCGATGCCGAACTTCAGCGGGGTCAGCGCCAGGCCGCGCTTGAGCACCGGACTGGCCGCGTTGAACGCGTGGATCG
>CAIQMJ010000706.1 GCA_903872875.1 uncultured Variovorax sp. | reverse complement strand
GCTCGGTTACCTGATGCAGCACGCCGAGCGTGTGCACAGCCGTGCGCAACTGCTCGACAAGGTGTGGGGAGATCATGTCTATATCGAGGAGCGCACGGTCGACGTGCACGTGAAGCGCTTGCGCGAGTCGCTCGGCGCGGCATCGTCCATGGTCGAGACTGTTCGCGGCGCAGGATACCGGCTGACCACGCAGGCCACTGTTTGAGCTGCCTCCCTTGCCCGGGCCGCCGCGGATAATCGCGCGCCATGCCTTTTCGTATCGCCACATTCCTGGTGGCTTCTGTCGTGTTTGCTGCGGGCGCATGGGGCCTGGGCGGAGCGCGTTTCATCTGGCTGGGCGCCTGGCTCGGCGCATTGTCCTGGCTCGGCCTGGACGCCTGGCGCGGCGGACTTCTGTTGCGCGCATTGCGCAGCGACGCCGCTGCACTCCCTTCGCGTGGTGCTGGCGTGTGGGGCGAAGTCGCCGACCGCGTCCGCAAGCTCCTGCGTGAACGCGACCAGCAGATCCGCCAGGCCGAAGAGCGGCTGCAGGAGTTTCTTGCAGCCATCCAGGCCTCACCGAACGGCGTGGTGCTGATCGACGAACAGGGACGCATCGAATGGTCGAACCAGACCGCAGCCGAGCAGTTCGGCATCGATGCGGAGCGCGATCTGCAGCAACATCTGGTGAACCTCGTGCGCGATCCGGCCTTCGTCGCCTATCTGGCTTCGTGGAACTACAGCCGGGATGTCGTGATCGACGGCCCCGCCTTGTCGAGCCGGCGCCGAAGCCATCCGCTGCGGCTGTCGGTGCAGGTGCATCCCTATGCGGGCAATCGCCGCATGCTGCTCACGCGCGACGTCACGTCGCTCGAACAGGCCGAAGCCATGCGGCGCGATTTCGTGGCGAACGTGTCGCACGAGATCAGGACGCCGCTCACGGTGCTGGCGGGCTTTGTCGAGACGCTGCAGACCCTTCCGCTCGATGCATCCGAGCGCTCCCGCTACCTGGGGTTGATGGCGCAGCAGTCGCATCGGATGGAAACCCTCGTCAACGATCTGCTGACGCTGTCCCGTCTCGAGGGCAGTGCGATGCCTGCGGTCAATCAATGGACGCGCATGCGCGCGCTGATGGCTCACTGCGAAGACGAGGCGCGAGGCCTTTCAGGGCGGCTTTCGCCTCAGCAGGGTCATCGCCTGTCGTTCGTCATCGATGCGGATTCCGAGGTTGCAGGCATAGCGACCGAACTGCAGAGCGCGATGTCCAACCTGCTGAGCAATGCCATCCGTTACACGCCTGGCGGTGGCGAGGTGGTCGTGACATGGCGCACGCTGCCGGACGGCCGGGGCGAATACGCGGTTCGCGACAGCGGGCCGGGCATCGCCGCCGAGCACATTCCCCGGTTGACCGAGCGTTTCTACCGAGTCGATCGAAGCCGGTCCCGCGAGACGGGTGGTACAGGCCTCGGCTTGGCCATCGTCAAGCACGTGGCGCAGCGTCATGGTGCCGAGTTCCGCATCGAAAGCACGGTGGGCCACGGGTCGCGCTTCGCGCTGATCTTTCCTGCAGGCCGTGTCCGCGAGGCGCGTGCCCATCTGCGCTGAATCCGCGGCAGAGATGTATTCGGTCAGCGCGCCCGCTTGACGGTGCGGCGTGCGAGCGCCAGGATCAGCAGCGCCGTGATGGCAAGTGCGACACCGCTCATTACCCAGAATGCCATCGGCGATCGCATGGCCTGCCAAGGGCCAAGTCCGTGATAGGCCAGCAGGTAGCTGCCGCCAAGCCCCACGCCCCATAGCATCGTGCTGTACAGCACCAGCGGCAGCACCGTCACGCGGTAGCAACGGAGCACAAAGACGCACAGCACCTGAATCGCATCTGCCAGGTGATACAGCGCTGCGACCAGAAGCAGGCCGACGGCCGATGAGATCACCGCGGGGTTGTCCGAATACATGCCGGCCAATGGTCCGCGCAGCGCGACCAGGCCGGCCGCGTACAGAAGGGCGCATGCAGCAACAAGCTCGAATCCGCAGCGAAATGCGTGGCGTGCCTGCGCAGGGCTTGCCGCCCCGAGCCAGAAGCTCACGCGTGCGCTGGTCGCGATCGACAGCGACAGCGGCAGCATGTAGCCGACGGCAGTGAGATTGGCTGCGATCTGATGCGCCGCCGTCGCCGTCGTACCCAGGCGGGCGATGAAGAGGGCCATCAAGGTGAACGAAGTGACCTCGACCAGAATGGACAGCCCGCCGGGCACGCCGAGCCGCGCGAAGCGGCCGATCTGCCGCCAGTCCGGCGCCTCGATTCGCCGCCATAGACGGTATTCCGCATAGACGGGCTGTGTGCGAAGCAGCCAGATCGCTGCGGCCAGCACGATCCAGTTGACCGCAAACGTGGCCCAGCCGCAGCCGACCAGTCCCATGGCCGGCACGCCGGCGCCGCCGAAGGTGAACCAGATCGACAGCGGCAGTTTCAGCAGCAGCGAACCGAGTTGGAGCCAGGTTACGAACTGCGGCTGGCCGATGCTCTGGTTGAGCGTGCTGAAGAGTCGAAACAGCAAGGCTGGCGCGAGCGCGAAGGCCAGCACGCCCAGATAGTTCTCGACATCGTTTCGCATGTCGGGCGGCACGTCGGTCCAACGCAGCAACGGGCCTGGCGCCCAGAGGATGACCATGCCCAGCACGATGGTCATGCCGCACAGATAGAGCGCCTGCCGCAGCGAGGCGCCGACCTCCGCCCTGCGGCCGGCGCCATGCGATTCTGCCCAGATGGGCAGCAGCGCCTGGAGGATGCCCATGAGCGAGATGTACACGCTCACGAAGATGGCCGAGCTCACCGAGAGCGCGGCCAGTGCGCGTTCGTCGTAGCGGCCTGCCACGACGGCATCGGTGATGCTGAAGCCCATCACCGCCAGCTGACCTGCGAACACCGTGCCGGCATGCCGCGCAATCGTGCGCCTTTCACTCATGGCACGAACTCAGGGTGCAGCGATGCGCCGGTAGAGCAGCAGGTCGTCGTTCGCGCTGGTCTGGCGGCGGAACGTGCCGATCAGGCGCCACTGGTCGAGTTGGACCGACTCGCGCAAGGTGGCGATTGCATCGGCACTGATGATCAGCCAGGGACAGTTGGCGTCATCTGCGACAGGTTTGAGGTTGAAGTCGCCGTGATGGCGCAGCGCTGCAATATGCGGCCTGCTCAGCCCGAGCTCAGCAATGCAAGTGGGTTGCGGCTCGCCGATGCGATCTGCAATGGCGCGCACCTGTGGTCCGTAGCTCAGCGCATGGTCCAACGCGGGAAGCCACAGTGTCATTCCCAGCAGCCAGCACAGCGCCGCGCCGCCGGCCGGGAGCACCAGGGTTTTCCAGAGGGAGGATCGATGCCGGCCGGTGCGCCACCGCACGAGCCAACACCATGCCACTGTGGCAGCCAGCGCAAAAAACAGGCCCAACCAGGAGATGCTCGGCAGATAGCCAGGCGTAAGGCGCGAAACACTGCCCGCCATCTTGGGTGGCCACCCGGTCTGCATGGCGATCCAGTAAGCCCAGATGATCAACGCCGATCCGCTGAAGAACAGCAGCGTGAACCAGTCGATCAGCGCCGCCACGCTACGGCGCAGCGTTGGCAACGCAAATGCTGCAAGTGTGGCAAATGCGGGTAGGCCAAGCAAAAGCGAACGTTCGGAGAAGTCCGTGGTCCAGGTGGCGCACAGCGGGACCAGCGCGAACCACAGGGGCAGTGCCACATGACGTGCCATGAGTTGGCGCCTCCAGCGCCATAGCGTCCAGACGGCCAATGGCCAAGTCGGCCAGGTGAACCACAGCAGGAGCTTGATCTGGCTGCGTACGTCGATCCACAGGCTTCGACCTGCATGGGAGCCGGGCAGCGCTATCTGCCAATGCCACAAGCCAAGACCGACGGCGATCAGGGCTGCCAATAGCGTCAGTCCGGCGATGGCAAGCAGCGCTGCATGGGAGTAAGGTCGTGCCTCATCGGATGCTTGCGCTTGTGCCATGCGGCGACGGTCGAGCACCACGACCGCCAGGCTACCGAGGCCCAACGCCAATCCGACGGCAGGCCCGCCGCTCAGTGTCATGCCCAGGCTGCCGATCGCCAGAGCCGTCAGGGCGCCGATCGGTCTGTATGGCAACGCGGCGACGCCGAAGAATATGTGAGAGACAAAGAACAGCTGTGCGAGTGCCGGTGTGGTCTCGTGGCCCAGTTGCGCCAATCCCAGGCAGGCCAGCAACGCCAGCAGTCCACCATCGGCGATTGCCCGGGCATAGTCTTTGGGGCGGGCTTCGCCGCCGAACGCGAATGCGACCGGCTGGGCGTTCGGTGTACGCGCCAGAAAGTAGACCGCGTACCAGGTGACGGTAAATATGCACCAGAGCATCAGCGCGAAGGCGACCCGCACGGCCAGATCTGGATGTATCCACGACGGCGCCATCTTTATCGCGGCCGCGCCGATCCAATAGGGCAGCAGTGCAGGTGACTCGGGACGGAGGTCGAGCAGCAATGGATCGAACCATCGCGCGATGCCGGCACCCGAGCGGGCCAATTCGGCCATGTAGCCGAAGGACGCCACATCCGCACTCTTCCAGGGTCCACGACCGAGCAACCCCGGCAGCAGGTAGGCCGCGCACAGCAGGAGAAGCGCCAGCCGTGGCAGTCGGCGCACGGCGTTCTGGGCAACGATCGCGGGGGTCGGCTTGTTCAATGGATCAATGTG
>CAIQMJ010000705.1 GCA_903872875.1 uncultured Variovorax sp. | reverse complement strand
TTCACCGATAGCTGGACCGCACTTACATTCTGCTCGAACGAGACAGAACCGATGACTACCGAAGCGCTCCATCTCCCGCTGCTCATAGGTTGTGCCGCAGGGTTCTCCGGCGACCGTACCGACGCCGCCGGCCCGGTGGTCGACACGCTGATCGCGCGTCTCGCGCAGCAAGGCGAGGAAGGCCGGGCATTCCTGATATTCGAAACACTGGCCGAACGGACGCTGGCACTTGCGCAGCTGCGCCGGCGCGCCGATCCCGAGGCTGGCTATGAACCCCTGCTCGATGCCATGCTTCGACCCGTGCTCGCGCGTTGCCTGCAATACGGCATCCGTATCGTGAGCAACTTCGGCGCCGCAAACCCGCGCGCAGCCGCACGTCACATCCAGCGCATGGCGCGCGAACTCGGCGCCCCCGAACCTCGCATCGCCGTGGTCGAAGGTGACGATCTGTCGGGATCCGAATACCGCGGCATGTTGCGCGAGGCACTGGGCCCGCGGATGGACTCCCTGCGCGTCGTCAGCGCCAACGCCTACATCGGCGCGGAGCCGATCGCGGCCGCGCTCGACGCCGGCGCCCAGATCGTGGTCTGCGGCCGGGTGGCCGATCCGTCTCTTGCGGTCGGCCCGGCGCTGTCGCACTTCGGCTGGCGTGGCGACGACTGGCTTCGCCTTGGCCGCGCCACCATGGCCGGCCACCTGCTCGAATGCGGTGCTCAGGTCTGCGGCGGCTACTTCGCCGATCCGGGCTTCAAGGAAGTGGCGGGCCTGCACGACGTGGGGTTCCCGATCGCGGAGATCGACAGCGACGGCCATTGCGTCATCGGCAAGGCCGATGGAACCGGAGGGATGGTGAGCGAGGCCACGGTCAAAGAGCAGTTGCTCTACGAAGTGCACGACCCGTCCGGCTATCTCACGCCGGACGTGGCGGCCGACATCACCCAAGCCGAGGTGCACGCGCTTCCGGGCGCGGACCGCGTCGCGCTGACGGGTGTTCTCGGACATGTACGGCCGACGCACTACAAGGTCAATGTATGCCTGGAAGGCGGCTGGCTCGCCGAGGGCGAGATCTCCTATGCCGGTCCCCGGGCCGAAGCGCGTGCCCGTCTTGCTGCCGACGTGCTGGTCCGGCGGCTCGAAGGCCTGACGCTGCGCGTCGACCTGATCGGCGCGCTGAGCATCCTCGGCGATGACGCCGGACGCATGCTGGCCGACACCCCCGATGCCGGCATGCGCGACGTGCGGCTGCGCGTCGCCGCCACGCATCCGGAGCGCGCGCAGGCCGAGCGCCTGGGTCGAGAAGTGACGGCGCTCTACACCTGCGGCCCGGCCGGCGGCGGCGGCGTGCGGACTGCGCTCACCCCCCGGCTCAACACGCTGTCGTGCCTGCTGCCGCGCGAGACGGTGCCTGTTCGCTTCGAACTGCTCGACACGGAGGTCGCGCCATGACTCCGCACGATTCGCCCACCATGAACGTACCGCTCTACCGCGCCGCGCACGGCCGCACGGGGGACAAGGGCGACCGCTCGAACATCAGCGTGATCGCCTGGTACCCCGAGTTCTACGACTTGATCGTGGCGCAGATCACCCCGCAACGCGTGGCCGAACAGTTCCGGCACCGGCACCCGTCGCGTGTCCAGCGCTTCACATTGCCGAAGCTGCACGCGATGAATTTCGTGCTCGACGGCGTGCTCGACGGTGGCGTCAACGACGCGCTGAACCTGGACACGCATGGCAAGTCCTTGTCGTTCCTGCTGCTCGACATGACGCTGTGCGTACCCCGCACGCTGGAGCCGCTGCTTGCAGGGTCATAGCTCACCTCGCTCTTTCCAACCATCGATCCGGAGACAGAACAATGAACAGAATTTCCTTCACCGTGCTGGCGGCCGCCATGGCGCTCGCACCGCTGCTCGGCAAGGCACAGTCATTCCCCGAGAAGCCGATCACCTTCGTCGTGCCGTTCGCAGCCGGCACCGCCACCGACCAGATCGCACGCGCGCTCGGCAACCAGATCACGGCCGAAACCAGGCAGGCCGTCATCATCGACAACCGGGCTGGTGCCAGCGGCTTCATCGCCTCGCAGAACGTGGCCAAGGCAGCGCCCGACGGCTACACGGTCCTGATCACGACCAACACCACCCACGCTGCCAACGAACACCTGTTCAAGAAGTTGCCCTATGACCCGGTGAAGGACTTCGCACCGATCACCGGCCTGGGCAAGGGCGGCCAGATCATGGTGGTCGAACCGAACTTTCCTGCGAAGAACGTGGCCGAGTTCCTCGCACTGGCGAAGAAGGAGCCCGGCAAGTACAGCTTCGGCAGCGGCAGTTCGTCGAGCCGGATGGCGGGCGAGCTGCTGCAGCAGATGGCCGACATCAAGTTGCTGCATGTGCCCTACAAGAGCAACACGCTGGCGGTGACGGACCTGCTGGGCGGCCAGATCAGCATGATGATCACCGACACCGCCACCGGCCTGCCGCAGGTCAAGGCAGGCAAGCTGCGCGCCCTCGGCATGTCGAGCGCCAGCCGCTCGCCACTCGCACCCGACGTGCCGACCATCGCCGAGTCGGGCGTGAAAGGCTACGAGATGGGCTACTGGTTTGCGGCCTACGCACCTGCGAAGACGCCGTCGTCCGTGGTCAGCCGGCTCAATGAGCTGCTCGTGAAGGCGGCCAAGAGCGACGCCGCGAGGGCCGCCTTCTACGAGCCGACAGGTACCGAGGTCTTCACGACCTCGCCCGAAGAGATGGCGAAGTTCCAGGCCGGAGAATCGCAGAAGTGGGGCCGCATCGTGAAGAGCGCGGGCATCCAGGCCGAATAAGACACGCCACGGCAGACAGCTTCGCCTACAGCGGCGATACCGGCGAGGCGCCGCGCCGGCTTGGGGGACAGGCTGGCTGGCGCTGTGCGGCAACGACCGGCGCTTTGCGGATTCACCGCGGAAAAAGTCGCGGGCACACGCCTTATCCCCCGAACATGGGATATGCATCGGCCGCGAAATCAAGCATGGTCCGTCGCGCGCAGGCGCGCCAGCGTGAGCGAAGGCGAGACTGACCGCTGCAACCGTCCAGCGAATTCGGAGGCGAAGAGAATCGAATCAGGTGAAGGTATGGAAAAGCAGTTCCTGTTGATTGGCGCCATCGCCGCCCTGGCGGTCGGTTCGTGGATTTCGCTCGCGAATGAGAAGAAGGTGGCCGATGCGCGCGTGGCCTGCGGTGAATACGTGGCCCACCACGTGGGGCCTTCGGTCAGCCTCGAGGCCGCCAGCCAATGGCCTGCCCGCCCGCGGTCCGAGGAAACCTGGGTCGTGCAGGCCAACTACTCGTTGCGCGGGCGCTATGACGCCATGTGGTGCCAGTTGCGCGTGCTCGGTTCGCAGTTCGGCCTCGCCCGCCTGGACAACGACTACGAAGAAAGCCGCCGCGCCCCCTGAGTGCTGGTGCTCGACAACCGCACCCATCCGGGTAAGTTCGCGTTCGCAGATCATCTTGATGTGCCGTCCCGTTGGCAGGCCGATGTCGTGCAGGTCGAGGGGCGTCCTCTTCACTTCCCGGCGAGCGCATTGCATACGACGCGACGTTCGACGACCCCGGCTTGTCCGGCACCATGAAGACGACCGTGACGCTGAGGCTCGTGTCCTGCGGCACCGACATGTCCGTCGTGCAGGAGGGCATCCCCGACCTGATCCCCGTCGAGATGTGCTACCTGGGCTGGCAGGAGTCTCTTCTCGGACTGGCCCAATTGGTGGAGCCGAATATCCCGGGTTGAATCCGGCGAAGGCCGGATCTCGGTTGCGCAGTTGGCCGAAGCCAGGCGGCAGCCATCCACTTATCTGGCCGGTGCGGGAAGGGCGTACGCGATGATGTAGTCGCCGTGGTCGGGTGCAGCACGGGAACCGCTTGCGGTCACGATGACGTACTGCTTGCCGTCTTCGGGCGATGTAAACACCAGCGGCGTCGATCCCCCGCCCACTGGAAGGCTGCTCTTCCACAGCACATCACCGGTCATCACGTCCAGCGCCCGCAAGTAGTAGTCGGATGTAGCGGAGAAGAAGACCAGGCCCGATCCGGTGGTGGTCGCACCACCCAGGGTCGGCATGCCCAGTTCGATCGGCATGTGCGTCTTCATGCCCAGCGGCCCGAACTGCTCGGGTGTGCCCAGCGAACGATGCCAGAGCACCTGCTGCGTATTCATGTCGATCGCGGCCATCGTACCGAACGGTGGGTCGGTGCAAGGCACGCCGAGGAACGATTGCACCATGCCGCGCTCGGCGCCGTACGGCGTCTTCAGCATGGGAATGACGCCGCCAACGCCCGCGGTCTTCTTGCCTGCCAGGCGCTGATCCACGACTTCACGGCTCAGCAGGCGGCCCTTCATCATGATGCGCATGTCGTTCACGATCATGATGTCGTGCTGCTTGTCGATGGATTGGCCACCCCAGTTCGTCGTGCCGTACCAGGAAGGGCTTTCCAGGTACCACTCGGTCTGGGGCGGGGTGTAGTCGCCCTCGTAGTGCAGCGCCTTGAACTGGAGTCTGCAGTTCAACTGGTCGATCGGCGTGATGCCCCACATCTTCGCCTCGGTCAGGACAGGGTCGCGCATCGACGGCATTCCGACCGAATAGGGCTGCGTGGGCGACAGCCGCTCGCCAGGTACGCCGCGCGTCGGAACCGAACGTTCCTCGACCGCGGTGATGGGCTTGCCAGAGCGGCGATCCAGCACATAGATCTGCCCGTTCTTGGCCGCCTGAATCACCGCCGGAATTCGCCCGCCCTTTCCGTCGGGCATGTCGTAGAGCACCGGCTTGGACGGCAGGTCGTAGTCCCAGACGTCATGGTGAACCAGTTGGAAGGTCCAGCGCTCCTGGCCGGTGGTGGCGTCCAGTGCAACCACCGAGCTGTTGACCCGGTCCGTGGCTTCGGAGCGCTGACCACCGAACAGATCGGGCGTGCCATTGCCAGTCGGCAGGAACACCATGTTCAATTGAGGGTCGTAACTCGGCGTCGCCCACATGTTCGGCGTACTGCGGGTGTAGGTTTCACCTTCCGCGGGCTCGCCGGTCTTGCCTGGGCGCCCCACATCCCACGCCCACGTCAAGTCACCCGTGAGCGCACTGAAAGCGCGCACGACGCCCGATGGCTCATCGGTCGACTGGTTGTCCATGAC
>CAIQMJ010000704.1 GCA_903872875.1 uncultured Variovorax sp. | reverse complement strand
GGCCTGGTGCAGGTGCCCGAGGGGCGGCGCCTGTTCGCAACGCTCACGGTGGACGAAAACCTGGTCGTCGGCGCGCACCTGCAGGACAGGCGCAGCCTGGCCGAGACGCGCGAGTACGTCTACAGGCTGTTCCCGCGGCTTGCGAACCGGCGCGACCAGGTCGCCGGCTATCTGTCGGGCGGCGAGCAGCAGATGGTCGCGGTCGGCCGTGCGCTGATGAGCCGCCCCAAGCTGCTGGCGCTCGACGAGCCTTCGCTCGGCCTGGCACCGCTGGTCGTGTCGGAGATCTTCGATGCCATCCAGGGCCTGCGCGACAGCAGCGGGCTGACCATCCTGCTGGTCGAGCAGAACGCCACGCGCGCGCTGGCCATCGCCGACTACGCCTACATCATGGAGAACGGCCGGATCGTGCTCGACGGCACGTCCGAGGCGCTGCGCCGCAATGCCGACGTGCGCGAGTTCTACCTGGGCCAGGGCGCGGGCAGCGCCGAGCGCACCCACATGAAGGACGTCAAGCACTACAAGCGTCGCAAGAGGTGGCTGTCATGAACACCCTGCAGACGACGCGCCCGTTGGCGGGCGCCGCCGGCGCGGACACGCCGATCCTCGAAGTGCGGGGCATCTCGAAGAACTTCGGTGGGGTGAAGGCCGTGAACGACGTGAGCCTGAAGGTCATGCCCGGCCAGATCGTGAGCCTGATCGGCCCCAACGGCGCCGGCAAGACCACGACGTTCAACCTGGTCAGCGGCGTTCTGCCACCGTCTTCGGGACAGATCCTGCTGCGCGGCCAGGACACGGCGTCGCTCAAGTCGTCCGACTATGCCGGTGCCGGCATCGGCCGCACCTTCCAGAACCTCGCGCTGTTCCGTCACGGCACGGTGATCGAGAACCTGCTGATCGGCCGCCACATCCACTTCCGCTACAGCGTGCTGGAGTCGCTGATGTTCTGGGGCCGGCCGCGTCGCGAAGAAGTCGCCGCGCGCCAGAAGGTCGAGCAGATCATCGAATTCCTCGAGATCGAGGAACTGCGCGACAAGCCCGTGTCCGAGCTGGCCTATGGCCAGCAGAAGCGCGTCGAGCTGGGCCGGGCACTGGCCTGCGAGCCCACGCTGCTGCTGCTCGACGAGATCGTGGCCGGCATGAACCGCGAAGAGAAGGAGGACATCGCGCGCTTCACGCTGGACATCCGCGACGAGTTCGGCGTGTCGGTGCTGATGATCGAACACGACATGCAGGTGGTGATGGATCTCTCCGACCGCATCTACGTGCTGGACTTCGGCTGCCTGATCGCCGAGGGCACGCCGGCCGAGGTCGCCGCCAATCCGCGCGTGCTGGCGGCCTATCTGGGAGAGGAGGCCGCACATGGCTGACGTCGATACGCTGGTGCGCGGCGAAGGCGTGATGCCGCAACTGCTGCGCGACCGCGCACGGCAGCACGGCGACCGCATCGCACTGCGCGAGAAGATCCAGGGCGTCTGGAAAGGCACCACCTGGGCGGAGTACTACGCCGCCGCCCGCCAAGCGGCGCTCGGCCTGATGAGCCTGGGCTTGGTCCGCGGCGACCGCATCGTGATCGCCAGCGAGGATGTGCCGCAGTGGTTCCATGCCGACCTGGGCGCGCAGATGCTGGGCGTCCAGGTAGTCGGCATCTATCCGACCAACCCCTGGCTGGAGCTTCAATACATCGCGCGCCATTGCCAAGCCAAGGTAGCGATCACCGGTGACCAGGAGCAGACCGACAAGGTGCTCGACGCGATGGCGAACGGCGAGGGCCTGCCGCACCTGAAGCAGGTGTTCTGCGTCGACATGAAGGGCCTGCGCCGCTATGCGCCGGGCCGGCCACATGGCTTCGAGCGCCTGCTCGAAATGGGCCGTGCGCTGGAGGCGGCCGACCCGCAGGCCGGCGTGCGGCTGGACGCGATGATCGACGACCTGACGCCCGACGACGTCGCGATCCTGGTGTACACGTCCGGCACCACCGGGCCGCCCAAGGGCGCGATGCTCTCGCATCGCAACATGATCTACGGTGCGTATGCCTATGCGAGCGCGCGCGACATGCTCGACAAGCGCTTCGAGTCGGTGTGCTACCTGCCGCTGTGCCATGTGGCCGAACGCAGCTACTCGACCGTGCTGCACCTGATCACCGGCGGCACCGTCAACTTCGCCGAGTCGATCGATACGGTGGCCACCAACATCCGCGAGGTCGCGCCCACGTTCTTCCTGGGCGTGCCGCGCATCTGGGAAAAGCTGCAGCAGCACTTCGAGTTCCGCATGAAGGACAGCGGCCGGCTGCAGCGCGCGCTGTACCGGCGCGGCATGCAGCGCGGCCGCGTGCTGTCCGATCGGCGCGCCGAACGCGCCGAAAGCGGAGGCACGGTCAGCGCCGCCGATCGGCTGGAGTTCTTCGTCTGGTACTGGCTGCTGTTTCGCAACATGCAGCGCCACATGGGGCTGAACCGCACGCACACGCGCATGTGCGGCGGCGCTTCGGTGTCGCCCGAAACGCTGCGCTTCTTCGACATCATCGGCCTGCCGGTGGGGCAGGGCTACGGGCTCACCGAAGCCGGCGGCCTGTCGTTCGTGCAGCGCGCGGGGCGACCACACGTTGCCGGCAGTTGCGGGCCCGAACTGCCGGGCACCGAATGGCGCCTGGGCGATGACAACGAAGTGCTGGTGCGCTCGCCCGGCGTGTTCCGCGGCTACCTGTTCGATGACAAGGGCAGCGCCGACGTGCTGCTGCCCGATGGCTGGCTCGCCAGCGGCGACATCGTCGAAGTGCACGAGCGCGACGGCATGCGCGAGATCACGGTGGTGGACCGCAAGAAGGCCATCATCATCACCAGCGGCGGCAAGAACATCGCGCCCTCGGAGATCGAGAACGCGCTGAAGGACAGTCCCTACGTGCGCGAAGCCATCGTGGTGGGCGAGGGCAGGAAGTTCCTGGGCGGGCTGATCCAGATCGACTTCGACACCGTCGGACGCTGGGCCGCCGAGCGCAGCCTGCAATACACCACCTACAAGTCGCTTTCGCTGCTGCCCGAGGTGATCGAGCTGGTGCAGGGCGTGGTCGACGCGGTCAACGGCCGCTTCGCGCGGGTCGAGAACGTGCGGCGCTTCGTGATCCTGGAGAAGGAACTCGACCACGACGACGGCGAGCTGACCGCCACGCAGAAGGTGCGCCGTGGCCTCATCAACAAGAAGTTCGCGCGCGAACTCGAACAGATCTACGGCAGCACGGCATGAACTACTTCATTGAACTGGTCGTCTCGGGCCTCGCGATCGGGGCCATCTACGGGCTGGTGGCCATGGGCTTCGCGGTCATCTACAAGTCCACCGGCATCGTCAACTTCGCACAGGGCGAGATGGGCATGCTGACCGCCTACACCTCGTGGTCGATCGCCACCATGCTGGGTACCAATGCCATCACCACCGTGCTGGTGGCCGTGGTCGTGGGCGCCGTGCTCGGCCTGCTGTGCGAGCGGCTGGTGATGC
>CAIQMJ010000703.1 GCA_903872875.1 uncultured Variovorax sp. | reverse complement strand
GAATGTGACTGGAGTTCAGACGTGCTCTTCCGATCTCGCTGATGTTGAAGGGCGGGTTGGCCAGCACGAAGTCGGCGCGCAGGTCCTTGTGCTGGTCGCGCACGAAGCTGTCGGCGGGCTCCTTGCCCAGGTCGAAGTCGAGGCCGCGGATGGCGAGGTTCATCGCGGCCAGGCGCCAGGTCGTCGGATTGGCCTCCTGCCCGTAGATGGACACGTCACCGCGCTTGCCGCCGTGCGCCTCGATGAATTCCTCGCTCTGCACGAACATGCCGCCGGAGCCGCAGCAGGGGTCGTACACCTTGCCGTGGTGCGGCGCGAGCACGGCGACCAGCGTCTTGACGATGCTGCGCGGCGTGTAGAACTGGCCGCCGCGCTTGCCTTCGGCATTCGCGAACATGCCGAGGAAGTATTCGTACACCTGCCCGAGCACGTCACGCGCTTGCGCGGCATCGACGCCGAAGCCGATGGTCGACACCAGGTCGATCAGCTCGCCGAGCTTGCCGTCGGGCAACTGCGCGCGGGCGTAGCGCTTGTCGAGGATGTTCTTGAGGCTGGGGTTCTCGGCCTCGATGAGCGTGAGCGCATCGTCGATGCGCTTGCCGATGTCGGGCTGCTTGGCGGCCGAGCGGATGCTCTCCCAGCGCGCGGCCTCCGGCACCCAGAAGACGTTGGCGGCGCGGTAGTAATCGCGGTCTTCCAGTTCAGCGGCCAGGTCGTCGGGGCTGGCATCCGCGAAGTGGTAGTCGTCCGCCGGGTCCGCGAAGCGTGCCACCAGTTCGGCGCGCCGCGCCGCGAAGGTGTCAGAGATGTACTTGACGAAGATGAGGCCGAGCACGAGGTGCTTGTACTCGGCGGCGTCCATGTTGGCGCGCAGCTTGTCTGCGGTCGCCCAGAGGGTTTTCTTGAAGGTGTCGATCATCGGCGGACGAGCGTAGCGCATCTGCGCGGCGCTCCGACCGCTGCGTGTCAGCCGGCCGCAGCCTCCACCGCCGCCAACAGCGCATACCAGGGATCATCCGGCCGCCGTCCCCCCACCGGCTGCCGTATCCCGAAGCGTTCCGCCTCCGTCCCCGCAGGCGCCGCGGCTTCGCGCAGCCAGTCGTAGGTCACCGTGCGCGCAGCCACGCGCCATTCGCCATCGCGCCGCTCGAAGCGGTCGATGTAGCGGCCGCAGAGGAAGGTCTCGCGGGCCTGGCCTTGCGCGTCGGTGTCGGTCTGGAAGGCCTGGAAGTAGCTTTCGACCGCGGCCACGTCGCCGCGCAGTTCGATCGAGATGTTGCCCAGCATGTGGATCAGCCTGCCGTCGCCGCCCTTGAGCTTGGCCAGCGCCCAGTCGATGAAGCCGTTCGCGCTGCCGGTGTAGGGGCCGTGTCGGTCGGTCGCGTCGGGCCAGTACGCGGCGCGCAACGCGGCTTCGTCGCAGCGGTCGATGCCGCGGCAGTAGCCGTACAGGCATTCGCGGATCGCCTCGCGCGCGGCCAGCGCGTCGACGCGGGCCTCGAGTGCGGCCAGGCGTCGTGCGTCAGTGGTGTCAGTGGCCACGGGACGTCGCTCCATTTGCTTCAGCCGCATCGCGCAGCACGATCACCGCATCGAGACAGGCCGCGCCCTGCGTGCGCACGACCAGCGGATTGATGTCGACGCTCTCCAGCTCGTCGGCATGCGCGATCGCGAAGTCCGACAGCCGGCACAGCGCATCGGCCAGCGCCTGCTCGTCGTACTGCGGGCCGCCGCGCCACTGGCGCAACAGCCGCGTCGCCTTGACGCGCTCGATCAGCGCGGTCGCGCGTGCCGGCGTGAGCGGCGCCGACGCGAAGGCCACGTCCTTGAACAGCTCGACCGCGGT
>CAIQMJ010000702.1 GCA_903872875.1 uncultured Variovorax sp. | reverse complement strand
TTGAGCTTTTCCGGGCGGTTCAGCCGGACCTCCGCGACGCCCGGGCAAGGATAGGAGAGAAGGACTAACGATTCATCCACTTTTGACTCCATTCAACAGGACACATAGTCATCTGGCTTTCGAGGCGCCTTCATACAAAGCTTGAACCACACCGAGACGAGGACGCGTCGTGCGATCGACAGTTTGTTTGGCCTTGGATCAAGGCGGTGCCCCCTCACTGGGCCATCGCCTGCGAAATTCCACTCGAACCGCCCAATGCAAGACCACCGTCGACCGGGAGCACGACTCCCGTGATGTAGCTAGCTTGCGTTGAGCAAAGCCACAGTGCTGCATTGCTGATATCCGTCATCGATCCGAAGCGTTTCAGCGGAACGCACTCAGTCCACGCCAGGTGCGCTGCTTCGGTCGTCGCCAATCGCCGCATGCCCTCAGTGTCTGCAATCGGCCCCGGGGCGATCGAGTTGACGCGTACACCCGCTCCGCCCCACTCCATTGCCAGGGTACGGGTTACTTGGTCGATGCCGGCCTTTGCCGCGCAGACGTGAATCTGCAACGGAGTAGGCAACCAGCTCTGTGCGGCGGAAATATTGAGGATCGCCGCGCCAGGCTTGCGCAGATGCGACCAGCACGCCCTGAGAACGTTGAACGTTCCAATCAGATCGATGTCGATGATCGTCTTGAATCCATTGGCTGAGAGCCCTGCGGCCGGTGCTAGAAAGTTTCCTGCGGCGCCGGAGACAACCACATCCAAAGGGCCCCACGCGGCAGCTGCCGAAGCGATCGCGGCGTCCACAGCTGCCGAGTCCCGCACGTCAGCCGAGAAGCCCAGCGCGGTTGCCCCATCAGCGCGAAGCTGAGAAACGGCCGCATCGACTCTCTCTTGCCGTCGGCTGAGGACGGCTACATTGGCGCCGGCTTCGGCGAACGCCACTGCCAAGCCGAGGTTCAGCCCGCTTGTTCCGCCGGCGACGAACACATTCTTGCCGCGATAGTTATGCATGGCGACTTGCGTTGCGCCCTCGCTGTCTCCGATGCCGTTCGTCGAGTGCGTTGCGTGAGTATTCGCTAGCCCGATCTCTCTTTTAGGAGGCAACATGTAGGCTTCCCTACTGGGCGGTCATTCTGATTGCGCCATCGAGCCGAATCACTTCGCCATTGAGCATGGGATTTTCGATGATCGATCGCGCGAGCTGCGCATATTCGGCGGGACGGCCCAGGCGAGATGGAAAAGGGACTTGAGCACCGAGGGACGCCTGCACCTGTGCCGGCAAACCTGCCAGCATGGGGGTTTCAAAGATCCCCGGCGCGATGGTCATGACCCGGATTCCGAATGCCGCCAGCTCGCGCGCGATCGGCAACGTCATGCCAACCACGCCCGCCTTCGATGCCGAGTAGGCTGCCTGGCCGATCTGACCATCGAAGGCGGCGATCGATGCGGTGCAGATCATCACGCCGCGCTCACCTTCCGCGCTCGGCTCGTTCGCGCGCATGGCCTCGGCGGCAAGCCGAATCAGATTGAAGGTCCCCAACAAGTTGACAGACAAGGTGCGTTGAAACGTGGCCAGCGCGTGCGGCCCCTTCTTGCCCAGTACCTTCTCCCCTGGCGCGATGCCCGCGCAGCAGATCAGACCCTGCAGTCCTCCGAACTCGGTTACTGCGCGCGACACGGCGCCCTGCACCGATGTTTCCTCGGTCACGTCCATCTGTACGAAGCGTGCCGCGCTGCCAAGCCGCGCCGCTTCCTTCTCGCCGGCAGCTTCATTCACGTCCGCCAGTACGGCCCGCCCCCCACATCGGATGATCATCTGGGCGGCAGCGGCACCAAGCCCGCTTGCACCTCCACTGACGAGAAACGTGCTTCCGTTGATTTCCATTTTTATTTCCTGCTTAAGTGAGCCATCAGCTCTTGTCTTCCGGTCCTCAGAGGCTGCGCGCCACGACTTCCTTCATGATCTCGTTGCTTCCTCCATAGATGCGTTGCACC
>CAIQMJ010000701.1 GCA_903872875.1 uncultured Variovorax sp. | reverse complement strand
GGATAGCGCATCGCCGCGTCCGGGCCGAGGCCGACCAGCTTCAGCAGGTCGAGCGCACGCGCCATTGCCTCGGCCTTGCCCACACCCTGCGCGATCGGCCCGCCGGCGATCGCCGCGCCGATGCGATGGCGCGGGTTCAGCGACGCGTACGGGTCCTGGAACACCATCTGGATCTTGCCGCCGGCCTCCTGGCGGAAGTTGCCGTTCTGCGCGAGGTTGCGTCCCTTGAACAGGATGCGTCCGCTGTCGAAGGGCGCGAGCCCGACCAGGCAGCGGCCGACGCTCGACTTGCCCGAGCCCGACTCGCCGACCAGCCCGAGCGTCTCGCCGCGGCGCAGCTCGAAGCTGATGTCCTTGGCCGCCTGCACCGAGCGGCCGCGCTTGAACAGCCCGTTGCCCGACTTGTAGGTCTTGCACAGGTCCTGCACCTGCAGCACCCGCGCCGCGCCGTCGGTCGGCGTCGGGCGTCCGGCGGTGCCGGTCGGAATGGCGTCGATCAGCTTGCGGGTGTAGGCATGCGCAGGTGCGTCGAGCACCTGGCGCGCGGGGCCGGACTCGACGACCTGGCCGGTCTGCATCACCACCACGTGGTCGGCGATTTCCGAGACCACGCCGAAGTCGTGCGTGATGAACAGCACCGCGGTGCCGCGCCGCTGCTGCAGCTCGCGCACCAGCTTGAGGATCTGCGCCTGCGTGGTCACGTCCAGCGCGGTGGTCGGCTCGTCGCAGATCAGCAGCACGGGTTCGAGCACCAGGGCGCAGGCGATCATCACGCGCTGGCGCTGGCCGCCCGACAGGCGGAACGGGTAGCTGTCGATCGTGAGCTCGGGGTCCGGCAGGCCGACGTCGGCCAGCGCGGCGAGGATGCGGCGGCGCTTCTCGGCGGCGGGCACATGGCCGTGCGCATCGAACACCTCGCCGATCTGCTCGCCGATGCGCATCACCGGGTTCAGCGCCGTCATCGGCTCCTGGAACACCATGCCGATGCGCCGGCCGCGCAACTCGCGCATCTGCGCCTCGTCGAGCTTCAGCAGGTCGATGCCCTCGAACAGGATGCGGCCGGCCACCGGCGCGACGTTCGGCAACGGCAGCAGGCCCATGACCGCGTTGGCGATCATCGACTTGCCCGAGCCCGACTCGCCGACGATGCACAGCGTCTGGCCGGGCAGTACGGAAAGCGAAGCGCCTTCGACGGCCAGCACTCGGTCGGCGCCGGACGGCAGGCGGATGCTCAGGCCGACGACGTCGAGCACGGGCTTCATGGCAGGCTCTCCACGCGCAACGACTGGGGGTGATCTCACTTGGTTCTCCCGTCGAGGCGCGTGTTGAGGCCGTCGTTGAGGCCTTCGCCCACCAGGTTGAGCGCCAGCACAGTCAGCACGATGGCCAGCCCCGGGAACAGCGCCATCCACCAGGCCTGGCGCAGCACGGTGCGCGCCGAGCCGACCATGTAGCCCCAGCTCATCTGGTTCGGGTCGCCCAGGCCGAGAAAGCTCAGGCTCGACTCCAGCAGGATCGCGGTGGCGACCATCAGCGAGCCCATCACGATGATCGGCGACATGGCGTTCGGCAGGATCTGCGTGAGGATGATGCGCGGCGTCGACTGGCCGGCCAGCAGCGCGGCCTGCACGAAATCGCGCTGGCGCAGCGTGAGGAATTCGCTGCGCACCAGCCGCGCCACCGGCGGCCACGAGACGATGGCGATGGCCGCGACGATCGAGCCCACCGAGGGCTGGAAGATCGCGACCAGCACGATCGCCAGCGCGAAGCTCGGCACCGCCTGGAACAGCTCGGTGAAGCGCATCAGCGCCGCGTCGATCCAGCCGCCGAAGTAGCCGGCGATCGCGCCCAGCGTGACGCCGATCAGCAGCGCGACGACGGTCGACACCACGCCGATCAGCAGCGAGATGCGCGCGCCATAGATCACGCCCGACAGGATGTCGCGGCCCAGCGTGTCGGTGCCCATCGCAAAACCTGGCTCGGTCCATGGCCGCAGGAAGGGCTGCTGCACCATGCCCCACGGGTCGTTGGTGGCGAGCCACGGGCCGAATAGCGCGACGATCGCCACCACAAGCAGCACCACCATGCCGGCCACGGCGCCCTTGTTGCGCATGTAGCGGCGCCAGAAAGGACTTTTCAGGATCATGGTCAGAGTTCTATCCGTGGGTCGACGAGGGTGTAGACGAGGTCGGTGATCAGGTTGAACAGCACGGCCATCGCGGCCGTCACCAGGAAGCTGCCGAGCAGCAGGCTGTAGTCGCGCTGCAGCAGCGCGTCGAACATCAGCCGGCCGAGCCCGGGCCAGGCGAACACGGTCTCGGTCAGCACCGCGCCGCCGATCAGACCGCCGGCCTGGATGCCGGCCAGCGTGACCACCGGCAGCAGCGCGTTGCGCAGCACATGCGCGCGCAGGATGCGGCCCGGCCGCACGCCCTTGGCGCGCGCGGTCTTCACGAAGTCCATTTGCGCGACCTCGAGCATCGCAGCGCGCGTCATGCGCGCATAGACGGCCATGTAGAACAGCGCGAGCGTGAGCACCGGCAGCACCAGGTGCTGCGCGACGTCCCAGGCCAGCGCGAGGCCGGTCGCGCCCGAGCCGACGGTGCTGAAGCCGAAGCCCGGCAGCCAGTCGAGCTGCACGGTGAAGACCAGCACCGCCATCAGCGCGAGCCAGTAGAGCGGCGTCGCGTAGAACAGCAGCGCCACCGTGCTGATCGAACTGTCGACCCAGGTGCCGGCCCGCCGCGCCGACAGCGCGCCGAGCGTGATGCCGAAAAGCAGCGACAGCACGAAGGCGCTGCCGGTCAGCAGCAGCGTGGCCGGCAGCCGGTCGGCGATCAGCTTCAGCACCGGCTGCTGCTGCCGGTACGAGTAGCCCAGGTCCAGCTGCACGACCTTGCCGAGGTAGGTCGCGAGCTGGGTCGTGATCGGCTTGTCGAGACCGAACTGCGCACGCAGCTGCGCGACGAACTGCGGATCCGACGCGCCGGCCTCACCGGCCATCACCGACACCGGATCACCCGGCGCCGCGCGCACCAGCATGAAGTTGACCGTCGCGATCAGCAGGATCGCCACCAGACCCTGCAGCACGCGGGTCAGCATGAACTGCGTGCGCTTCATGTCAGCCCACTGATGCGCCGCCGAGGCTGTCGTTGAGACCGATGCCGGAGGTGATCACATTGCTCAGCTTGGTGCGGTACAGCGTCGGGAAGTTGATCTCGTAGAGCCACGCGACCGGCACCTCGTCGAGCAGGATCTTCTGCGCCTCGAGGTAGATCGCCTTGCGCTTCTCGGAGTCCGCTTCCTTGCCGCCGGACTCGAACAGCGCGTCGATCTTCGGGTTCGAATAGCCCTCGACGTTGTTGAAGGGCGAGCCCTTCGCGATGTTCGATGTGGTGTAGTTGCGCGCCACGCCGAGCGCCGGGTCGCCGTACTGGTAGACGTAGGTGAAGGCGAGGTCGTAGTCCCACTCGTTGAGCTTCTGGTTCCAGCCGGCCACGTCGGTCGCGACCATCTCGATCTTCACGCCGGCCTGCGCCAGGTTCTGGCGCAGGATTTCGGCCGAGCGCGTCCAGGTCTCGCCGTAGGGCAACGGCAGCAGGCGCAGCGTCTCGCCCTTGTAGCCGGCCTCGGCCAGCAGCTTCTTGGCGGTGTCGACGTTGCGCGGGTACTTGGCGACGTCGGTGCTGTAGAACTTGATGTTGCTGTTGAACGGGCCGGTCGCCGGCTTGGCAAAGCCCTGCCAGGCCACCTTGCAGATCGCCTCGCGGTCGATCGCGTACATCAGCGCCTGGCGCAGCTTGACGTTGTCCATCGGCGCCTTGCGGTTGTTGATCCACAGCCACGCGTGCGGCGCGAAGAACTCCCAGCCCTTGGTCGTGACGGCCACGCCGGGCAGCTTGGCCAGGCGCTGCACGTCGAAGAACTCGACCGCGCCGCCGGGCACCAGGTCAACCTTGCCGGACTCGAAGGCCGCTGCGCGCGAGGCCGCATCGGGGATCACGTGGAAGTAGACGCTGTCGACCAGCGGCATGTCCGGCACGTGGTAATCGGTGTTGGCCACCAGCTGGATGTAGCTGCCCTTCACCCACTCCTTGAACTTGAGCGGGCCGGTGCCGATCGGCGTCGCGTTGGCCGGGTTCGTGAGGAAGTCGGTGCCTTCGTAGATGTGCTTGGGCACCATCGGCATGCTGCCGACTTCGAAGATGCCGATGAAGGGACCGAAGGGGTACTTGAGCTTGAACTCGACCGTCAGCGGATCGATCGCCTTGATGCTCTCGACCGAGGCCAGGTTGGCGCGCAGCCGCGCATGCGTCTTGCGCAGGAACACGTCGGCCGAGAACACCACGTCGTCGGCGGTGAAGGGCTTGCCGTCATGCCACTTGACGCCGGGCTTCAGCTTGAAGGTGAAGACCGTCCCTTCCTTGTTCTGCGTCCACGAGCTGGCCAGCGAGGGCAGCGGATTGATCTTCTCGTCGTAGCGCAGCAGGCCTTCGTAGATGTTGCCGGAGATCATCTGCGTCGGGCCGTTCTGCGTGATGCCCAGCATCAATCCGGGCGGTTCGGGCTGCACGACGGCGTTGATCACGCCGCCTTTCTTTCCGGCGGCCAGCACATGCATCGGAACGCCGGCAAGCGTGAAACCTGCGGCAGCGGCGGCACCCATCTGGATGAGATTGCGACGTTTCATGGACACGGACTCCTGATTGCTAAGTTGAAGAGAGGATGAATGGACGGGATCAGTCCCTGAAGGAGGTGGCGGGCAGCGGCTCGATGCGCCGCAGCATCGCGGCCCATTCGCGGCCGTTCGGATCCGGGTCGCCCGGCTTGCGCGAGCTGTCGCCGCTCTCGTACTGGCGCGCGGTCTTCTCGCAGACCTCGGCCGGCACCGGATGGATCGGCTGGCCGCTCGCCTGGATCGCCATCTGCACGCGGCAGGCGCGCTCCAGGTTCAGCATGAGGATGAAGGCTTCGGACACGGTGCGGCCCAGCGTGAGCAGGCCGTGGTTGCGCAGGATCATGGCGCGCGAGGTCGTGCCGAGGTCGGCGATCAGCCGCTCGCGCTCCTCGAAGTCGAGCGCGATGCCTTCGAACGCGTGATAGACCACGCGGTTGTAGAACTGCAGCGCCCACTGGTTGCAGGGCTCGAGTCCGCCCGCCAGCGACGACACGCCGACGCCGGCCACCGTGTGCGTGTGCAGCACGCAGGCCGCGTCGTGCCGCGCCGAATGCACCGCGCTGTGGATCGTGAAGCCGGCCGGATTCACGTCGTAGGGCGAGTCGTCGAGGATGCGGCCTTCGAGGTCGATCTTCACCAGCGACGAGGCCGTGATGTCCTTGAACAGCAT
>CAIQMJ010000700.1 GCA_903872875.1 uncultured Variovorax sp. | reverse complement strand
GCTGCATCAGCAGACGCTGGCATGGGGCGTGAGCAAGAAGGTCGAGTTGACGCAGATGGCCGACAACTACATGCCTTTCAAGTGGATGAGCATCAAGCCATAAGCTGAACCGCTCCCGGGCTTCGCGCACTTCGTGTCGCGTTGCCAATCCCCTGCGGGGACAACGCCAGCGGGCCGGTTTTGGCCGGTTCCGCGGCGTTTCATGAAAAGGGCTCGGCCCTTGCTTTGATCTCACGATGAACAAAACAATCGCGCGCTGGTTCGACAGCGATGTCGGCTACAGCTTTCGGACCTCTCCCGTCGCCATCGTGGCGGCGGTGATCGCGTTCGTCTGCATCTTCTGCTCGGTCTTTGCCGGCTGGGTGTCGCCGCACAATCCCTTCGACCTGGCTGCGCTCGAGTTGAGCGATGCGCGTCTTCCGCCCGCCTGGTATGCGGAGGGTGGCACCAGCAAGTACCTGCTCGGCACGGACGACCAGGGGCGCGACATCCTGTCCGCCGTGATCTACGGTGCGCGCATCTCGCTGGTCGTCGGCGTGGTGTCGGTCGTGCTCTCGGTGGTCGTGGGTGTGCTGTTCGGCCTGCTGGCGGGTTTTCTGGGTGGCTGGCTCGACACCTTCCTCATGCGCCTGTGCGACGTGATGCTGTCTTTTCCGCCGATCCTGGTGGCGCTGCTGATCTCCGGCGTCGGCCGCGCGCTGTTCCCCGGCGCCCACGAGTCGCTGGCCTTTGCCGTACTGATCATCTCGATCACGCTGACCGGCTGGGTGCAATACGCGCGCACCGTGCGTGGCTCCACGCTGGTGGAGCGCAACAAGGAATATGTGCAGGCGGCCCGCGTGACCGGCGTGTCGCCACTGCGGATCATGCTGAAGCACGTGCTGCCCAATGTGACCGGGCCCGTGATGGTGTTGGCGACGATCCAGGTCGCGACTTCGATCATCACCGAGGCCACCTTGTCCTTCCTGGGGCTTGGCGTACCGCCAACCTCGCCTTCGCTCGGCACACTGATCCGCGTTGGCAACGACTACCTGTTTTCCGGCGAATGGTGGATCACGGTCTTCCCAGGCCTGATGCTCGTCCTGATCGCGCTCAGCGTGAACCTGCTGGGCGACTGGCTGCGCGACGCAACGAACCCGAGGCTGCGCTGATGACCACGCCATTGCTCGAAGTCCGCAACCTCGTCGTCGAATTTCCCAGCCGCCATGGCACGCTGCGTGCGCTGGACGACATTTCCTTCAGCATCGCGCCCGGCGAAATCCTCGGTGTGGTCGGCGAGTCCGGTGCCGGCAAGTCGCTGACCGGCGCGGCCATCATCGGCCTGCTCGAACCGCCCGGGCGCGTAGCGGGCGGGGAGATCCTGCTCGAAGGCCAGCGCATCGACAGCCTGTCGCACGACCAGATGCGCCACATCCGCGGACGAAAGATCGGCGCCATTTTCCAGGACCCGCTGACCTCGCTGAATCCGCTCTACACGGTGGGCCGGCAACTGATCGAGACCATCCGCACGCACTTGCCGGTAACGGCTTCCGAGGCGCGGCGCCGTGCCATCGCGCTGCTGCAGGACACCGGCATTCCCGCCGCCGAGCAGCGGATCGACCATTTCCCGCACCAGTTTTCCGGCGGCATGCGGCAGCGCGTGGTCATTGCGCTGGCGTTGGCGGCGGAGCCGAAGCTGATCGTCGCCGACGAGCCGACGACGGCGCTCGACGTGTCGATCCAGGCGCAGATCATCCAGTTGCTCAAGCGCATCTGCAAGGAGCGCGGCGCGGCCGTGATGCTGATCACGCACGACATGGGCGTGATCGCCGAAACCTGCGATCGCGTTGCCGTGCTGTATGCCGGCCGTGTCGCCGAGATGGGGCCGGTGCATGAGGTCATCCATCAACCGGCCCATCCGTATACGATGGGGCTGATGGCAGCGATCCCCGACATCGAGGTCGACCGCGAGCGGCTGAACCAGATCGACGGTGCGATGCCGCGCCTCAATGCCATTCCGCGCGGCTGCGCCTACAACCCACGCTGCCCGCGCGTGTTCGAGCGCTGCACTCAGGAGCGTCCCGACCTGCTCAATGCGGGTGCCACGCGCGCCGCCTGTTGGTTGCACGACGCGCACGATCCGCACGTCGCCCTGGTGCGTCAGGGAGCCGCAGCATGAGCGCTGTTCCATCGACCGACAACATGCAGAAATCCTCGCCACTGGTCGAAGTCCGCGATCTGGCGAAGATCTTCGACGTGTCTCCGCCATGGCTGAATCGCGTGCTGGAGCGCAAGCCGCGCCAACTGCTGCATGCCGTCGACGGCGTGAGCTTCGAGATCGAGAAGGGCAAGACGCTGGCGCTGGTCGGCGAGTCCGGTTGCGGCAAGAGCACCGTTGCGCGCCTCATGGTCGGCCTGTATGCGCCGACGCGCGGCGACATGCTGTTCGACAACCGCGAAGCGCACGCAGAGTTCAAGACACCGGCCGGCCGCGTGCTGCGCCGGCGCATCCAGATGATCTTCCAGGATCCGTACGCGAGCCTGAATCCGCGCTGGATCGTGGAAGACATCATCGGCGAGCCGCTGCGCGAGCACGGCATCCTGAGCGGCCGCGCTGCGCTCAAGCAGCGCGTCGGCGAACTGCTGCAGTCGGTCGGACTGAGCCCGCTCGACATGTCGAAGTACCCGCACCAGTTCTCGGGCGGCCAGCGCCAGCGCATCTCGATCGCGCGGGCCTTGGCCACGCAACCCGAATTCCTGGTCTGCGACGAGCCGACCTCGGCGCTGGACGTCAGCGTGCAGGCGCAGGTGCTCAACATCATGAAGGACCTGCAGCGCAAGCAGGGCCTGACCTATTTGTTCATTTCGCACAACCTGGCCGTGGTGCGGCATGTGGCCGATCAGGTCGGCGTGATGTACCTGGGCCGCCTGGTCGAAGTCGCGGACAAGCACAAGCTTTTCGAATCGCCGCAGCATCCATACACCCGCATGCTGCTGGACGCGATTCCGCAGATGAAGCACACCGGCCGTTCGCGCACGCCGGTGCAGGGCGAGGTGCCGAACCCGCTGAATCCGCCGACCGGCTGCACCTTTCATCCGCGCTGCCCGCACGCCAATGAACGTTGCAAGGCCGAACGGCCACCGTTGCAGATGTTGCGTGGCGTGAAGGTTGCCTGCCACGCCGTGGAAGAAGGCCGGATCTAGGACTACTGCTCTTCGCCCCAGGCGAAGCCGTCGCGCGCAATCATCGCACTCGATGCGCTCGGTCCCCAGGTGCCTGCCGCGTAAGGGCGTGGTCCGCCGTCCGAGCTCCAGCTGTCGATCAGCGGCTCGACCCAGCGCCAGGCTTCTTCCTGCTCGTCGCTGCGCACGAACAGATTGAGCCGGCCGTCAATCACGTCCAGCAGCAGCCGCTCGTACGCGCCGACACGTTCGCTGCCGAAGCGCTTGTCGAAGTCGAGGTCGAGTTGCACCGGCGTCAGCGGCTGCACCGCATCGCTCGCGCCGTTGCTGCGCTTGCGGTTGGTCTGGCCTTGCGCCAGCAGGTGCAGTTCCAGTCCATCCTTTGGCTGCAGGTTGATCACCAGCTTGTTCACCGCGCCAGCCGGGGCGCGGAAGATCGCGTGCGGTGTCGGACGGAAATTGACTTCGATGCGCGCATCCCGCGAAGCCAGGCGCTTGCCGGTACGAATGTAGAAGGGCACACCGGCCCAGCGCCAGTTCGCGATCTCGGTGCGCAGCGCCACGAAGGTCTCCGTGCGGCTCTGCGGGTCGATGCCCGGCTCTTCGAGATAACCTGGCACGCGTTCGCCGTAGGCTGTGCCGGCGGTGTACTGGCCACGCACCGCGTGCAGGCCGAGCGTCTCCGGCGTCCACGGCTTGAGCGATCGCAGCACCTTGAGCTTCTCGTCGCGCAGCGCGTCGGCGTGGGCATTGATCGGCGGCTCCATCGCGATCGCGCAGACCAGCTGCAGCGCGTGGTTCTGCACCATGTCGCGCAGTGCGCCGGTCTGGTCGTAGAAGGCGCCGCGCTTCTCGACGCCGAGGTCTTCGGCGATCGTGATCTGGATGTTCGCGATGTGCTCGCGCCGCCAGATCGGCTCGAACAGCGCATTGCCGAAACGCATCGCGAACAGGTTCTGGACCGAGGGCTTGCCCAGGTAGTGGTCGATGCGGAAAACCTGCTTCTCGTTCAGAACCTTGCCGACCGCTTCGTTGATCGCGCGGTTC
>CAIQMJ010000699.1 GCA_903872875.1 uncultured Variovorax sp. | reverse complement strand
TGGAGCTGTTCGATCTCCGCGGAGCTCATCATCTTCTTGATGACCTCGTCGACTCCCACCTTGAAGCGAACGCAGTCCTTGCGCATCATGATCGAGAGCGGCTCGACCCCAGTGGCTTGCCGACGAACCTGTGGTCGTGCGGACTATTCGAATTGGAGATGTTGCCCGCCAGCGTGTTGTCGTCCGTCGAGAAGGCGTCGGCACGACCGCTCTCCAGCAGCAGGAAACTGTCGGCGGGATCCTTGCCATAGAGGAGGCTGAATGAACTGCCGTTGTCATGTTCCAGCCTGCGCAGACGCTGAATCAGCGTGGGTCCGGTCGTGGTGACGACAATCCTGCCGATGAGTTGGTCTGCAGAGGTAATCCTGTAGGCGGCCTTGACGGCGAGGCGCGCCTCCGTCGCGGACGTGGTCACGGCGAAAGCGGCCTGTGCTTGCGGGCGGCGTTGTTGGTGGTCGAGCCGCATTCGATGTCGATGGTGCCGTTCTGCAGAAGCGGGATTCGATCCTGCGAGGTAACGGGCATGTACTTGATCGTGGCCTAGGGCAACAGCGTGCCGAGTACGCGTTCGCACAGTTCGGCTGTGATACCCGACGAACTTGTCCGATCCCGACTGGTAAGAGCATGCGTCCGGCCAAGTCATCCTGACCGGGCGCCGCCGGTCGGTCAGCCAGGGCTGGCGGAGTCCAGCAACAGGGCGGCAACCCACAGGTCAGGCTGCCTTAAGCAGTTCCGCGACATCATCCGCCCTGAATATGTTGGAGGCGGACACCGTGAAAAAAGCTGGATTCTGTGCATGTGAGCAGCCCTCGATCTACCGAGCGCGTAGGGCGTGGTGGATGCGGCTCATACCGTGGAAGCATCTGTACGAGTGCAGAGATTGCGGTACACGCGCGTTCATTGCCAAAGGACGGTTGCCCAGAACGGTCCGGACGACATACGCCCCCAGTTCGACGTTTGACACGCTGCCTGCAGCGGCGGTCCCCGAGAGGGACCCCGCGTCCCCGATCGCTTCGGAAAGAGTTGCCCAGCCGGGCTGAGACATCACATCCAAAGTCGACATGCTGTCAGGGGCCCGCGGGTTTCGGGCGCATGTGGCACATCGAATCGTACACATCTGATCGACGCCCAGTTCTTCCCCCAGGGCTCTGGCCCATTTAGCCCGCCTCGTGCGGGCTTTTTTTTGGCCTACGGCACCGGCGCGCCAACAGCCGGTTGACCAGGCAGACATCGGAACTTTTCCGGTGGCATACCAAATTCGGGGGATCACGCGCCGGCCCGCGTTCCGGCACCATCCAGATCCGCACCACCCCGAAATCCAATGCTCCGAAAACTGTCTGTCCTGTCCGCCCTCCTTGCGATGGGCCTCGCGCACGGCCAAGTTGCGCGCACTTTTCTCTCCAAAGCGGAGGTCGACCAGGAGTTCAGCGGGAAGACCCAAACCTTCAAGCACCTCGCCAGCGGGAACTTGATCAAATGGGACATGCGCTCAGGCGGGCGCATGTACTGGAACAACATGCGGAACGCAAATATCGGAGCGAACGGCGCAGCAAAGTGGAGCGTGCGGGATGACGGCGCACTCTGTGTGGTGTTCCCCGACGACTCAGGATGCAATTTCTACTTCCGCGACGGAACCACGCTGATGCGCGTCAACGCGCAAAATCCAGATGGTCAGCCAAACGCAGAAGTCCTGAAGATCGAATGAGCGCTTCAGCGTCGGTCTCCAGCACGGCTCCCTGAAGGGTCGGCCTTATTGACGAACTGCCAGCGCAGCGGCTCGACAGTCACGGTACCGCGTTCCCACTTCCACCAGCTTCGTAGTAGCGGCCCCGAACGAGGCCATGCGCAAGGAGTACGAGGATCGGATCCGGCGCATTCGGCCAGCGCTCGGGAAGGTGCGCTACGCGAAGATCAGGCGCTGCTGCCCGGCTTCCTCATCGCCGTCCAGATCACGAGGATCTGCACGAGAACCGCAAACGCGGGCCCTCGGCGAACAAGGAAGTGCTGGGCTGCTTGACCAGCTTCACCGCCTCCCGTTTGAACTCGCCCGTGAACGTCCGTCTTGTCCTTGGCATATCCGCCTCCTAGGCACATCCTGTCATTCGATGTGTCCGGGAAACCGGGGGAAGCCCAAGGCGCTATCGTCCTGCGGCGCGTGAATTCCGTTTCAGCGCAGTCGCTCTATCGGCGCCATCCAGACTTGAGGACGAGATCAGACCACCGATCCGCTTGGACAATGTTCGCGCAGCTTCGCCCAGTGCTTCAGTGACTTCGGGGATCGACTTGCGTTGGATGAGATCAATCCTTTCCGCGTACGGCACCGTGAGCGCAGCGATCGCATGACCTTGGCTGTCCAGGATCGGGAAGCTAACTGCGTACAGGCCTCGAACCTGCACACTCGGGATGGACTCATAGCCTGTAGAGCGGATCGAATCGAGTATGTTGTTGATTTGAGGGTTAGCGTGTTCCGGACGACGTGCCAACGATTCCTGGATTCGCAACGCTCGGGTCTCTTCTTCCTGAAACGCCAACAGGACGCGCCCCGAAGCTGAAACCAACACGTCCACCTCGGCACCTGCACGGATTGCGAACCCCATACCACTCGGGGTATCCACTTTGAACAACACCACCTGCTTGCCCTGACCGTAGACCGTGAGGTGGCAGGACTGGTCCAGCTCGCTAGCCAGACGCTGCATCAGAGATGTCGCTTCCTGAAGCAAACGCTGCGTAGGCGAATTGATGTGCGCAAGCTCGAACAGTTTGGTGGTGATGCCGTAGCTGTTCTCGTCAACCAGCGTCACATAGTTGCGACTGACCAAGCACGCCACCATCCGGTAAATCTCGCCGACGCTACGCCCGACTCGCTGAGCAATGTCCTTCTGCGAGAGCGGTTCTGCACTGTGACAGAGCGCTTCGAGGATATCGAGGCCTTTCTCCAGCGCCGGCGCCGCGTACGACCTGCCCTCCGCTTCGACGACAGTGTCCACTTCAGTCTTGCTTTCTTTCATCGCCCACTCCGTTCCATTGCCGCCTGTTTGCCAAGTCCAGTCATTGAGTCCCGCTTTTGGTCGCCCACGCCGTAGGCCCATGCGAGCCCAGGTCGGCTATTTTGGCGGCCTGAGCCCCTCTCCCAACGCCTGACGCGTTCATTTCCTTGCCGATGTACACGCGCTGAGAAGCGCACGAGTGCGTGGATCGAGTGGCCGTTAGGGCGACGCCTGGGCGCAAAGGTGCCGGGCAACGGCGCGCTGCATCCCCTGCGCGCCGTGCAAGCTTTCAACAACGCCGTCGCCACCCAAACATCCATCAGCGCATCGTTTGATTCATGAATGAAGTGTATGCCGCAAAGCACAGATTTTTTACTCTGGTCTCTTCATAGGTGTTTACGCCTATGCATTATTGACTTCACCAGTAAATTCAATAAAGTCCGGCACACGCGTCTGAATCGCGTCCTTTTTTCATCCCCAAACGACCAAGGACACCCATGAACTTCAAGTTTCATCACATGAACCTGTGCACCGACAGCCTTCCACGACTTACCAAGTTCTATACGACGCTGTTCGATCTCGGCACGATTCGCGATGAGGAGCATTCGCGCGTAAACGCAGAAAGCACGACATCCGGCTACAACGGCAAGGTTGACTTCCTCACCGACGGCGACATCGAATTTCACTGGGCGGAGCGCGATCTCGACACCGGCTTCAAGATGAAGCAGATCGTCAATCCGATGGCGCGCGGCCACTTCTGCTTCCGCACGGACGACATCAAGGGATTCATGCGCAAATGCGACGAGTTAGGCATCCGTTACTCGGACTATGGGCGTTGGGCAATCGCCGGCTGGCACCAAGTCTTCCTGCAAGATCCCGACGGCAACGTGATCGAAGTGCATCAGCCCAAGGTCTTTGGCTAAACGACAAAACAAATAGGAGACATCCCGTGAAGCTCAACTCTTTGTCCATCGCACATGCGGCCCGCGCGCCGCTCAGCGGCCGTCGAGACATCCTCAAGCAGTTCGCCACCGTCGCGGTCAGCACCATCGTGCCAGCCGCTGCGATGGCGCAGGCAGCGAGCAAGTTCAATCTGAAGATCGCCATTTCGATCCCGGACAGTCATCCGACGACAGCGGCCCTGAAGACCGCATGCGCCGAAATCCTCCGCGAATCGGGCGGCCGGCTCGCAATCGAAGTTTTCGCCAATGGGCAGCTCGGCAGCGACACAGACACGGTGTCTCAAGTGCGCTCTGGTGCGATCGACTTCGTCTGCACCGCGAACAGCATCTGGGGAAATTTGGTTCCAGTCGCTTCGATCAACCTCGTGGCGTTTGCCTTTCCCGACTATGCGACTGTCTGGAAGGCGATGGACGGAGATCTGGGCGCACACATCCGCAGCTCTTTCGACAAGGTGAACTTGGTGGCCGTGGGCAAGGCGTTCGACCACGGCTTCCGTCAGGTGACGAATTCCTCGAAGCCCATCGTGGTACCGAAGGACATTGCCGGGATGAAAATCCGCGTGCCGGTGAGTCCGATCCTGACCTCGGTCTTCAAGGGCCTCGACGCATCTCCAACCAGCATTCCGGTGGGGGAGCTGTACACAGCGCTGCAGACCAAGGTGGTGGACGGCCAGGAGAATGCACTCCCATTGGTGGAGTCCAACAAGCTGTACGAAGTACAGAAGTACTGCTCGTACACCTCCCACGTTTGGGACTGCTTCACCTTGGTCGGCAACAAACGCAATTGGAACGCATTGCCGGACGACCTGCGTCAGCTGGCGATCCAGATCTTCGACGCCAACGCTTTCAAGCAGCGTGAAGCGCACGCCGTGTTGAACAAGTCGCTGGAAGCCAAGTTCAAGAGCTCAGGCATGCAGTTCAACCAAGTGGATGCCAAGCCTTTCCGTGAGGCCCTCCAGAAGGCCAATTACTACAGCGACTGGCAAAAGAAGTTCGGTCCGGAGGCCTGGGCCCTGCTCGAAAGGTACAGCGGCAAGCTGGTCTGAGCTGGGATCGATGCGACCTCACTCTTTCTAAGAGGCGCCAAATGCGCGAACCGCCCTTAGACGGGAGGAGCGATTGCATTCGCAACGCCCGCGCGCTGAACCGTGAACGAACTGGAGACAAATCCGTGGATCCGATAACGCATTCCGAGCGCTCGGCGCTGGCGGCTTCCCCTGCCGGGCTGCCCAGCGCCTGGCTCCGCAGTGTCCGTCGTGCCGACCGGCTGCTCGCCATCGTGACCGAGGTGCCCGCAGCGGCCCTGGTTCTCGTGGAAATCCTCGTGCTGCTCTCGGGGGTCGTGAGCCGCTATGTGTTTCACCGCCCGCTCGGATGGACCGACGAACTCGCTTCCATGCTGTTCCTCTGGCTCGCGATGCTGGGTGCCGTCATCGCACTGCGACGGTCGTCGCACATGCGCATGACGGCACTGCTCGACATTGCGTCGCCCGGAATCCGGGCTTTTCTCGATCTTTTCGCGGTGGTCGCCTCGGGTGCCTTCCTGCTCCTTATCCTCCATCCGGCTTATGACTTCGCAAGCGAGGAAGCGATCGTGACGACGCCATCGCTGGACATCTCCAACGCCTGGCGTGCGGCCGCCTTGCCGATCGGCATAGCGCTTATGTGTGTGGCGGCCGCCCTCAAACTGGCGGAGGCCACGGACGGCAAGCGGCTGGCGGCCGCCCTGGGCCTGGTGACGGTGATCGGGGTTGTGCTCTATTTCATCAGCCCGTTGTTTCCAGGCCTCGGAAATTTCAACCTTCTCATCTTTTTCGTGGGCATCGTCGGATTGCTGGTGCTGTCGGGAGTGCCCATCGCCTTTGCGTTCGGATTGGCCACCTTCGGCTACTTGGCGCTGAGCACCACCAAACCCGTCAATGTCATCGTCGGCAGGATGGACGAGGGCATGTCGCACCTCGTGCTGCTGTCCGTGCCGCTCTTTATCTTCCTGGGCGTCGTTCTGGAACTCAGTGGCATGGCCAAAGCCATGGTCCAATTTCTGGCCTCCCTCCTCGGGCATGTTCGAGGCGGTCTGTCCTATGTGCTGATCGGAGGCATGTACCTCGTGTCCGGCATTTCCGGATCGAAAGCCGCGGACATGGCAGCGATCGCGCCCGTTCTGTTTCCGGAGATGCGAAAGCGCGGCGAGAAGGATGGAGAAATGGTGGCGTTGCTGGCAGCCACTGGGGCGCAGACAGAGACCATCCCGCCGAGCATCGTGCTTATCACGATCGGGTCGGTGACAGGGATCTCGATCGCCGCCCTGTTCTCAGGAGGTCTGCTGCCGGCGCTGGTGCTGGCTGCCCTGCTGTGCTTCGTGGTGTGGTGGCGTGTGCGCAAGGTCGACGTGACCCATGCTGTTCGTGCGACCCGGAAGGAAGTGGGCAGGGCCCTGCTGATCGCGTTGCCAGCGCTTGCACTCCCATTCATCATTCGTGCGGCAGTCGTGGAAGGCGTGGCCACGGCCACCGAGGTCTCAACCATTGGGATCGCCTATGCGCTCATTGCCGGCCTGGTGGTTTATCGCCAGCTCGACATCCGCAGCCTATGGCCCGCACTGGTCGAGACGGCGGCCCTGTCCGGTGCCATCCTGCTGATCATCGGCACCGCGACAGGCATGGCATGGGCCCTCACCCAGTCGGGCTTCTCACGCCAGCTCGCCGAAGCGATGACGCGGCTTCCCGGAGGGACGACGGGCTTCCTCGCCGTATCAATCTTGGCATTCATCATTCTGGGCAGTGTCCTGGAGGGAATTCCAGCAATTGTTGTGTTCGGCCCCCTTCTGTTTCCAATCGCCAAGCAGTTCGGGGTGAATGACGTGCATTACTCTATGGTGGTTGTTCTGGCGATGGGTATCGGACTCTTTGCGCCGCCATTTGGGGTCGGCTACTACGCCGCATGTGCGATCAGTCGCGTCAGTCCGAGTGCGGGCATGCGCCCCATCATGGGCTACATGCTGGCTCTGCTGGTGGGGACAATCGTCGTTGCCGCTGTGCCGTGGCTATCAACCGGCTTCATCAAGGGCCTTCCATGAAAACGATCTTCTTGACAGGTGCGACCGGATACATCGGCGGATCGGTGGCACTGAAACTCCTTCAGAGTGGCTATCGCGTACGTGGTCTGGTTCGAAGCGCTGAAAGTGCAAAACTGATCGAGCAACAAGGCATCGAGCCTGTCCTGGGTGGCCTGGACGACAGCGTACTGCTCACGCAGGAAGCGCGCACATCCGATGGCGTGATCAACACCGCCAGCGCGGACCATCAAGGCGCCGTACGCGCGCTGATCGTAGGTCTGGAAGGTTCTTCGAAGTTGCTTCTGCACACCAGCGGCTCCAGCGTGATCGGCGATGACGTTCGTGGGAGCCGCAAGTCAGAGTTCATCTTCAATGAAGACACCCCCTTTGTCGTGGCGCCCGACAAGCAAGCTCGTCATGCGTTGGACCTCGAGGTACTTGGCTCCGCAGAACACGGCATCCGGTCTGCAGTGATCTGCCCAAGCCTGATCTATGGCGTGGGCAGCGGGGTCAACCGCCACAGCGTCCAGATCCCCTTTCTAGCCCGGAATGCGCTTGCACAGGGCATGGTGCAGCTTGTCGGCGACGGCCTCAACGTCTGGTCGAACGTGCACATCGACGATGTCGCCGCCTTGTACGTCAAGGTTGTCGAGCGCGCGCCAGCGGGTGCGTTCTACTTTGCCGAAAGCGGAGAAGCATCCTTTGCCGACATCGGTGCAGCGCTTGCGACTCGGCTGCACCTCCATGGCGTGGAGGCTCTGGCGCCGGAGATCGCAGCCGAGCGCTGGGGACGGTCCAAGGCTTACTTCTCCCTTGGCAGCAACAGCCGAGTGCGAGGATTGCGCGCTCGACGCGAGCTTGGCTGGTCGCCTGGCCACACATCGGTGATCGATTGGATTCTGAACGACATGCCTGTGGACGCTGAGTCCGCCCCCCTCCAACCATGACCGGAACCTCTATGCTGATGGACGACAAGGTCTGCGTTATTGCAGGCGCCGCATCTCTGCGCGGAATTGGCTACGCCACCGCAGAACTGTTCGCCGAGCATGGTGCGAAGGTCGTGGTAGTCGACCTTTCAATGTCCGAGAGCGTGCTTTCCGACATCAAGGCTTCGATTGGGGCGCATCTCAAACGGGAGGTGTCGGTGCACGGCTTTCGCTGCGACATCTCCAGCGCGGAAGATTGCGAACGCCTCATGCGAGACGTGGTATCGCTACATGGCACGGTCGATTGCTTGGTGAACTCCGCAGCGGTGGTGCAGTCGCATGCGTTCTTGGACATTGGCGGAAGGGAGCTTGATCTGATGCTGAACATCAACCTCAAAGGCGCGTTCCACCTCTGTCAGAGTGCACTGAGAGTCTTTGCGCCGCGCAAGATGGGCGTGATCGTGAATGTTGCATCCGTAGCAGCACAACGCGGCGGCGGCTTGGTCGGAAGTGCGCACTACGCCGCCTCCAAGGGCGGAGTGCTGAGTATGACCCGCAGCATTGCTCGCGAATTTGGTCCCGTCGGCATACGTGCCAACGCGATTTGCCCATCGATGACTGAAACCGGCATGGTGGATGGCATGTCCGATGCGAAGTACCAGGAGATCGTGGCGGGCATTCCCTTGCGGCGGGCCGCCAAGCCTCGTGAGATTGCGGGCGCCTGCCTGTTCCTGGCATCCGACCTCTCCGCGTACGTCACCGGCGCCACGCTCGACGTCAACGGCGGAAGCCACATTCATTGAACGTCAAGGACACAACCATGATTTTGGAAGTCGCAGACATTCGCATCCGACCCGGCCAGCAAGCCCAATTCGAAGAAGCAGCGCACCGCGGGCTGAGCACCGTTATCGCCAAGGCCAGGGGCTTCAGGGGTTACAAAGTTCAGCACAGCATCGAGTCCGCCGATCGCTACCTTCTGCTGCTCGAATGGGAGACATTGGAAGACCATACGGTCGGATTTCGCGGGTCACCGGCAATGGCCGAGTGGCGGGGCTTGGTGGCCGCATTCTTTGCTCAGCCGCCGTTCACTGAACACTTCAAGCTTGTCGCGTTACCCGGCACCTCCTGATCTGACTCTGCGCCAGGTCTGCCAGTAACTCCTCGGCTCTGCTGACGCGTCCATCGAATCGACAGCATCCATTCCGGGGCTCCATGTCAAAACAAGTTTCAGACAATGAGAAAGACCGGAACAGCGCTTGGCGCAGTTTCAAGCGATAGCACCGCGCATGACGCGGTCTGCGCTGGACACAGGATTTTCCGTTGTGATGATCAAACACGATGAGTCACCCATCGCTCGCGGCAGCGCCAACGTTGAGAACGTCTACGCGAGTCTTGTCGCGAGGAATCGCATGACGCCCGGCTCTAAGTCCTCGCCAATGGAGCGCTACATTGGCAGCACCGACTACGCAGCACTCGCGGACGTGGACCTCGTCGTGGAAGCAGTGTTCGAGGACCTTGAAGCCGAGCAGGCTGCATTCCAGGAGCTGGACTGGGTGTGCAAGCCGCGCGGGTGCTGGCCACAAATACTTCCTATCTGGACATTGACGTGATCGCTGGCAGCATCTCACGACCTCAGGACGACGTGAGCCTGCACTTTTTCAGTCCCACGAACGTCATGACGTTGCTGGAGATTGTCGCTCCTGCCAACGTCCGCGCCGAAGTGGTCGCGACCACCTTTGCTTTGGCCGCACGGTTAAAAAGGGTTGCGGTGCGCCCCGAGGCGTGTGATGGCTTCATTGAAAGCCGGCTTCCGGCGTCTTACAAGCAGGCAGCCAGCCACCTCATGGAAGCGGGCGCCAATCCCCAAGCGATCGACGATGCCTTGCGTGGATTTGGCTATCCGATGGGCCCGCTTCAGGTCACCGACCTGGCAGGCGGAGATATTGGCTGGGCGAGCCGGAGGCGATGTCCCGCGATGCGCGATAGGAGGTTGCGCTACGTTGAAGTGGCCGACCAACTCTGCGAGCGCGGCTGGTTTGGTCAAAAGACCGAACGAGGGATCCATGTCTATCCTCAAGGCACGCACATCGGTCAACAAGACTCCCCCGAGGTCTTGGCAATCGCAGACGACGAGCGCCAGGGGAAGGCGTGGTTTCTCGTGTCTTCGGCCCGCAGAAATCATGGGTCGCTGCATTGTTGCGATGGTCAATTCAAGCTCCAAG
>CAIQMJ010000698.1 GCA_903872875.1 uncultured Variovorax sp. | reverse complement strand
CTTCTGCTTGATGGGCCACAGCAGCCGGCGCGCCTTGTCGAGGCTCACGTTGTCGGGCCAGCTGTTGAGCGGCGCGAAGCGCTGCTGGCCGCGGCCGGCACCGCCGCGGCCGTCGCCGATGCGGTAGGTGCCCGCGCTGTGCCAGGCCATGCGGACGAAGAGCGGACCGTAGTGGCCGAAGTCGGCCGGCCACCAGTCCTGCGAGTCCGTCATCAGCGCAGCGAGATCCTTCTTCACGGCGGCCAGGTCGAGGCTCTTGAAGGCTTCTGCGTAGTCGAAGCCGGCGGCCATGGGGTCGGACTTGGACGAATGCTGATGCAGCAGGTCGATGCGCAACTGCTTGGGCCACCAGTCAGTGTTCTTGGTGCCGGCACCTGCTGCCTGGCTGAAAGGGCACTTCGCTTCGGTCTTCTGATTGTCCATGTGGGAGTTCCTGCGTACTGCTTTGAGAGGGAGCGGCAATTCTCTGGCAGACCGCGCAAGGAAGCGAATAGAGCTTCCCAATGCGGGCGATAGAACGCCGCCCCCGCCGTCCCTTTTTGGAGAGGGGGGGACGCCGATGTTGCCCCGCGACCGGACCGGCCGGCAATACCTCTTCCGAGAGGTCAGCCGATCACCGGCGCCGCCGTGCCGCCCGCGGTCGCCGCGACCGTGATCGTACGACCCACGGTGGCCGTGTACGTTGGCTCCTTCACGCTGCTCACGAAGACGTACTCCCCTTTGACCTGCGCTGCAGAGACGGTCATCTGCAGATAGCCGCGGCGCGTGGTATCGCAGTAGTTCACGTCGTCGATCAGCCCGAGACCCGCGCCGATCGCGGCGTTGCCCAACTGCGGCACGAGCGCACTGCCGTCGATCGAGCTGGCGAGCGTGCCGAGGCCGGCGCTCTCGAAGCCGGTTGATGTGACCGAGCTGCCGGCGAACTCGACGCCGACCTTGTCGCCGTCCAGCGTGCTGAGGTTGGTGAACCAGCCGTTGTGCGAGTCGCCACTGAGCGTGACCAGCCGCTTGCCTTGTGTCTTGGCGGTCTGCAGCACGGCTTCGCGCTGCGCCGGATAACCGTCCCACGAATCCAGGTTGTAGGGCAGCCGCGGATTGGTCGCCGGGTCGAGCAAGGCGGCCTGCGTGGGCGTCAGCGCACCGGCGCCGGCCGCGGCGCGCGTGGCCTTGGCGCCGAGGTAGGCGGTGATGGCAGCCGGCGCGCTCGCCGGGTTGCTGCCGATGGTCGACAGTACCGAGCCCGGAATCCACATGCGCGCCATGATGGTCTGGTTGCCCAGCAGCTGCCAGGCCGCGGTGGAGGCTTTCATGCCGCTGGTCAGCCAGTTCTGCTGCTCCGCGCTCATCATCTGGCGCGATGCATCGGCGCGAATGCCGCCGGCATTGGGCGTCAGGCCGGCCAGGTAGCGAGCCACGCCGCCGTCGGCATCGCCGAAGTTGTCGTACTGCCGGTCGCGCCCTTCGATGCGGGTGTCGACCATGTGCAGCGTGAACAGGCTGCCGAAGTCGAAGCGGCGGTAGATCTTCAGCAGGTTGGCCGGGTCCGGCGTGCGAATGGGCATCCACTCGTGATAGACCTTCGCTGCGATGTTCTTGCGCGTGACCCAGTCGCCCTGCGTCGCCGGGTCATGGTTCTCCGCGCCGGTCACGTAGCTGTTGTTGGCGAACTCGTGGTCGTCCCACACGGTGATCCATGGCATGCGCGCGTGCGCGGCCTGCAGGTTCAGGTCTGACTTGTAGAGCGCATGCCGGGTGCGGTAGTCGTTCATCGTCACGATGTCGTTTGCCGGGCTCGCGATGCGGTTGCCTGGAATGCTGGTGTTGCCGTACTTCTTCGGGTCCGAACCGTACTCGTAGATGTAGTCGCCCAGGTGCAGCGCATAGAGCGCGTCGGACTTGGCCGCAGCGTCGTAGGCATGGAAATAGCCCTCGGAATACAGCGCGCAGGAGAACACGGCGAACTTGACCGAAGCCACGCCCGCGGCCGGCAGCGTGCGCGTCGTGCCGACGGTCGACGATGCACCGGTGCCATCGCGGAAACGATAGAAGTAGGTCGCGCCGGCCGTCAGCCCGGACACGTCGACCTTGGCGGTGAAGGAGGCGGATTCGGTCGCGGTCACGTCGCCGCTGCGCACGATGTTCGCAAAGGCGGCATCGCTCGCGACCTCCCACGTCAGCACGACGTCGGCGGTGCTGGCCGGTACTTTGGCGTGGGTCCAAAGGATCACGCGGTCGGTCAGCGGGTCGCCGCTGGCCACGCCGAAGGCGAAGGCCGCGGGCGTGGGTGCCGGCGTCGCGGGCGCCGGGCTCGGGGCTGGAGCTGGCGAAGCCGCCGCGCCATCGCTCCCACCACCACAGGCCGCAAGCGAACCGATGGCCGCAAGCGCCACGGCGCTCGTCGACGACTTGACCAGGAAATCGAGAAAGTCGCGGCGCCGGCGGTTCGCGGCCTCACGCGGATCGGCATCGGGTTGGGGTGCAGGAGAAAGGGGCCTTGTTGTCATTGGAATGCTCCGGATGGGGAGCTCCAATTGAAGTCACCGCAGATGACGACGACGTGAAAGCACGCGTGGCCGTGGGCCACGTCCTCGTCACATCACCTTCACGGCCCGCCCGATGAACTGGATCGGCCCGGTCGGCCGGTCGATCGGCGAACCGTTGGCAGGCTCCAGCGTCAGCTCGAACAGCTGGTTGGCCTCGAGCGGCGGCAGCTTCTCGATCGGCACGCGCAACGCCCGGCCCGGCTGCACCAGGCCCAGCGACACCGGGCCACGCCAGGCGTCGGCCTTGGTCCAGAACTGCAGCGACTTGTCGCTCGGCACGGCGATGGTGCCCAGCGGGATCAGGCTCAGTTGCTCCTGCCGGCCGCCGCTGGTCTGCACCACCCAGCCGGGCGCCCTGTCCTGCGGCGCGACCAGCACGACCATGTACTGTGGCGTGGCCGGCGCCTGGACGCGCACGACCAGCACCGCGGCCAGGACCGCAGCCGCGGCAAAGCCGGTGCCGGCCAGGCCGCGCCACAGGTTCAGGTTGTTCCACCAGGTCTGCACGCCGGTCGCGGCGCGCCTGACGTTGTCGGCCGCGGCGTTGAACGACGGCGCGACGCTCTGCTCGATGCGTGACCACAGCGCAGGCGACGGCTCGACCGGCTCGGCCAGTGCGGTCAACGGATACAGCCGCGCGTCCCAGGCGTCGACGGCATCGCGCAGTGCGGGCTCGAGCGGCATGCGCGCTTCGACCTCGCGGCGCCGGGCCGCCGACAGCGTGCCGAGCACGTATTCGCCCGCGAGCGAATCGATGTCGCCGCTGTTGTCACTGCCGTCGGGCGGGCTCGCTGGATTCGGGTTCATGTCATGCACTCGCGCAGGGCCCGCATGCCGCGCTGGATCCAGGCCTTGACGGTGCCGAGCGGCGTCTGCGTGCGCTCGGCGATCTCGCCATGCGAGCAACCGTCGACATAGGCCAGCACGATGCATTCGCGCCGTGCGGGTTCGAGCCGGTCGAGGCAGCCGTCGAGCCGGCCGAGGTCGACGCGGGTTTCGGCGGCATCGCGCGTCGTCGCATGGTGTCGCACCGCCACTTCGTCCTCGAGCGCGGCGCCGGTCTCTTCGTCGACCGGTACGTCGCGCGCATTGTTGCGAACCCAGTTCAGCGCAGTGTTGCGCACCACGCTGTAGATCCAGCCGCGGCCGGCGCCGCGTGCGGCGTCGAAGGTCG